>CALKLQ010000013.1 GCA_937992055.1 uncultured Clostridia bacterium
GAATAAACATCAGTTTTGCTTGAAAATGCCTGACGGCGCTTTCAGACAAAACTTCCGATAATATAAAAAATTGCGCCTTAAAATGCGCAGTTTTTTTTTTGAGCAAGTTTTGCTTTGGTATCTGCTCTAACAAATAGTTGGTTTAAAAAAGAAACTAACTTCATAGACTTTTTTGTGATATAGCCAAAAACAAAAATATGCGGTTATTACCAAGTAAAATTTTTTTAACACGAAAAACATTAATATCCTGGCATTTTAAATATCACAAATTTTTGATTTTGTAATCTTTGTGATACAAACTATCACTTTTAAATAGTTGACAAAAACATGGACATAAATTATAATCTCAAAAGAACAAGTTTGTCCTAATTTTTTTAGGTACCTTAAAATGGTCTACCAAGGCTATTGAATGTTCAATAAAGGCTTTTAAAATATATAAGGAGGCAAAAAGTGAAGAGAACTTATCAACCAAAAAAACGCAGAAGAAGCAAGGTTCACGGTTTTCGTGAAAGAATGAAATCTCAAGGCGGAAGAAATGTCCTCAAGCGCAGAAGAGCAAGAGGCAGAAAAAAATTAACAGCTTAAACTAAAAACATTGGGTGAATAATGAAAAGTGTAAATCGTTTAAAAAAAAACAAACAGTTTAACTATGTTTACAAAAAAGGTGAGCGTCTCTTTTCTAAAAATATCTCAATGTTTTTTGTAAAAAGTAGGTTATCAAATGTAAAAGCTGGCTTTAGTGTCAGTAAAAAAATAGGAAAAAGTGTTGTAAGAAGCAAGGTAAAACGAAGAATGAAAGAGGCTTTTAGAAGCCTTTTACCAAATCTTAAGGGGCATGTTAATATTGTCTTTGTGGCAAGAGAAGGGATTGAACTTTGTGATTTTTTTGCCATAAAAGAACAGATTGTTTTTTTGTTAACTCGTGCGGGGCTTTTAAACTGTGAAGGTAATTAAATTTATTTTTTTGCCACTAAACTACCTTTTTAGGGCATTAATTTATGTTTATAAAGCTACAATCTCTCCCCTTCTTTCTCATACCTGCATTTTTTATCCTTCCTGCTCAACCTATAGTTTGCAGGCAATAAAAAAATTTGGCATTTTTTACGGCACCTTTCTTTCTATTAAACGAATTTTAAAATGTCGACCTGGTGTAAAAGGCGGTTTTGACCCCGTTGCACCTTCATTAAAAGGCGAAGATAAATGGATCTTTTAAATATCTCTATGCTTGGAGGAGCTCTTGCTAATCTTTGGACAAAAATTATTTCCTCTTTCAATGGGGCAATTGGCAACTATGCATGGTCTATTATTTTGTTGACCGTGGTTATTAAAATTGTTTTGCTTCCATTGGACTTTTTTAATAAAAAAATTACACGAAAAAATACGGTTATGCAGGCAAAAATTCAACCCGAACTTGCAAAACTTCAACAAAAATATGGAAATGACAAAAATCTTTATAACCAAAAGGTTTCAGAACTTTACAAAAGCAACAACTACAATGTTGTGGGTTCCTGCCTGTTTATGCTTGTTAACCTTGTTTTAACTCTGGTTATTTTCATATCTCTGTTTAGTGGGCTAAATCAAATGGCTTCTAGCAAAATTGCCGAGCAATATCAAACCTTAGAGTCCACATATCATACCACCTATCAACAACAAATCGAACTTTCAAAAAGCCAAGACGAGGCAAAAGAGGTTGCAAATCAAGCCGTTGTGGAAAAGTATAAAGAGATAAAGTATAGCTGGCTTTGGATTGACAATGTTTGGAAAAGCGATATGCCAACAAATTCAATTCCTACCTTCAGTGAGTATTTGAACGTGGCTCAAAAGGTGGAGGTTGATGGCGAAACTTACACTGTAAAACAACTTAATGAGGAAAAAAATAGCGAAATTAAGGCAAAACTAGAAGAGGAATATAACACGGTTATGTCCCCGCTAAGAGATAGTGTTGGAAAGGCAAATGGTTATTTAATTCTGCTTGTTCTCACCGTTGTTACCGCCTTTGTTTCACAATGGCTGATGCAAAGAAAAAACAAAATGGCAACCGGAATGGGCACAGGCAAAATTATGATGTTTGTTTTGCCATTGATGCTTGGATTCTTTGCCCTCACCTACAATGCCGTTTTTGCCCTTTATCTTTTAACATCGCAACTTGTCACCCTTGCTTTTACCCCTGTTATTGACCTTATTTTGGATAATATGGACAAAAGACGTGCTTTAAAAGAGCAACAACAAAATGCGGTTTCTTATCGTAGAGTTGATACAATTGAAAAGAGTGATAACAAAAAAAATAAAAAGGAAGGGAAATAATATGACTGAGTGTGAAGGCATTGGAAAAAATGTGGAAAAGGCAATTGAAGATGCACTTTTAAAGCTTAGAGCGGAAAGAGATGACGTGGACATTAAAATTTTGGAAACTGGTGGACTTTTTAAAAAGGCAAAGGTTATGGTTTCTATTTCCGAAGATTGTCTTGCAAAATATATGCCAAAATCTCCAACTGTTAAAAACGAACCTAAAAAGGTTGAACTTGAAAAGATTGTAAAAGTTGAAACTGTGGAAACCTCACCAGAAGAGGAACAAGAAAACACGGTTGAAGAGCCTCAAACAATTGACAATGAAAATATAGATGGAACCGAGTTGGAAATCTGCCAAAATTTTGTTGATGGTCTTTTGAAAGCACTCAATCTAAATGCAACTACCGAGGTTGAACAAAATGAGAAAGAGGTTTTTGTTTCAATTGTTGGTCCAGATGCTAACTCCCTTATTGGTTACAGAGGCGATTGTTTAAACAACCTTCAATATCTTTTGACCGTGGTTGTAAGTAAACACAATCGACATGCAAAACATATTAGACTGGACATTGATGGCTATAGAGAAAAACGCAAACAAACCCTTGAAGCACTTGCCAGACGTGTTGTTGCCAAGGTGCAAAAAAGCGGCAAGCAGTATAAATTAGAGCCAATGAGCGCCTATGAAAGAAGAATAATTCATACAACAGTTCAGGAGTTTGATGATGTGACTTCCATTAGCAAAGGCGATGAACCTCATAGATTCCTTATTATTAAAAAGAAATAACACAAGATTGAATAAAACATTCAAACGTAAAGTTATGTAAGGTTTAACTTTCCTGTGTTAGCTGAAAATAGACCTAAAACAGTTTTCTAAACTACTTTAGGTCTTTTTTTATAGCCTCTTTTCCTCCTTTCTCTTCAGTCCGTTTCTAGTTTTTTTAATTCGAGTACTGCCCTCCTCTTTTTTTATAAAGTTTTTGTTACATTAAAAAGGTTACTTTTTTTGTTTTTAAATTTGATATAATCAAAAAAAAGCAAAGGTGCTTCAGACTGAAGATAAACGTCGCGAACATAAATTTTGTATGCAAAATTTATTTGCTGTGTTTACTATAAAATGTCCCAAAAAAGTCATTTAAGATAACTAAACTCCTGTTTGTGCCATTTTCCGAGCCTTGCCTCGCTCCTTTCTCTTCAGTCTAAGTTTTTTGTTTACTACTTTGAGTAAAAAAAAAGCACCAAAAGGTGCTATTCAATATTAAAAATTAAATTACAATGAAAAGAAGATATCATTTCCAAGTGCAACTTTATTGTATTTGACAGATTTATTGACATCAAACGCTTGTTTTTTGGAAAGTATAAACCTAGCGGCATCCAAATTAGTCCTAATATTATGAGTTTTTTGTACCCCATTAAACAGAACTATCAGGTTTTCTTTTGCCTTTTTATGTGTCTTTTTAAGGCCGGCTAAAACCTTATTATTTAAGTTTTGTTTTTCTGCAAATTTAATGACATCAACATCCAAAATTATTGAGGCTAGAATAATGGGATTTATCATAGATTGAAGGGTGCCATCTGCATAATCTTTTTTCTTTGTTACAATTGCAACTAAATCTAAAAAACTATTTTCATAGACAAAGTGGTCGCCCCTCTTGCCTGCAATTTTGAAATTACAATAGTCTAATAAATTTTCAATGGATTCTTGTGCATTTTTCATGTTGAAAAGTATCTCCATGTTTAGGATAAAATAAAAAGCGAATTATGTCAAGAGGGCAATTAATTTTACAACCGTAATTTTTTGATAAAAACCTATTTCAAAAAATTTTTTTGTGCTATAATAAAAATCATGAAAGATACAATAGCAAGCATTTCAACTGCCTCAGGAAATGGCGCAATAGGAATTGTTAGAATTAGTGGCCCAAGAGCTTTAGATATTGCTCTTAAGCTTTTTTATTGTAAAAAATTGACAAAAGACAACATTGAACCACGCAAAATGTATTTGGGAGACTTTAGTTCCAACAAGGTTAAAGATAGTTGTTTAATGGTGTATTTCAAGGCGCCAAGGTCTTATACTGGTGAGGATATGATTGAGTTTCAGCTTCATGGTGGAAGATTTTTGTGCGAGAGTGTTTTGCAAGAAATTTTAAATTCTGGTGCCAGACTGGCAGAAAATGGTGAGTTTTCCAAGCTTGCATTCTTAAATGGGAAAATGAGTTTGGACAAGGCAGAAGGCATTATTGATTTAATTGAGGCGGAAAGCGAACAGGAAATTCGTGCCGGTTACGAACTTGTAAAAGGCAGACTGTTTCAAACTGTTTCAACCATTCAAAACCAATTGCTGGAAAAAATAGCTCTTTTGGAAATGACAATAGACTATCCCGAACATGACGATGAACCCATGGTAAAAAGCGAGGTGAATAACCTTTTAATTAACATAAAAGAACAAATTGAAAATCTTTTAAAAAATGCCAGCTTTGGCAAAACAATCAAAAATGGTGTAAATGTTGCCCTTGTTGGAAAGACAAATGTGGGAAAATCTAGCCTTTTAAACTCCCTTTTGGGCGAAGATAGAGCAATTGTAACCAACATTGAAGGCACAACAAGAGATATCGTCAAAGAGAGTTTTGTCTACAAGGGTGTGAAGTTCAACTTTATCGACACTGCGGGTATTAGAAATAGCGATGATCTTGTGGAGAAAATAGGAATAGAAAGGTCTAAAAAGGCAATGAAAAGTGCTGATGTTGTGCTTTTTGTTGTTGACACTTCTAAACAGTTTGATGATGAAGATAAAGAAATTTATAATCAGGTGAAAGATTTTAAACATGTTGTTGTTTTGAACAAAACTGATATAAAAACAAAACAAGTCCTTCCCTTTGATGACTTTGTGGAGGTTAGTTGTGTCAACAACCAAGGCATTGAAAACTTGAAAGAAAAACTCTATCAAGATTCAATCTCCCTCTCCTCACCCAATTCCCTTGTTTTGACAAATCAAAGACATATTCAAGCTCTTAATGAGGCGCACAATAACATTGAAGCTATTAGCGACATTTCAAATCTTTCAACCGACATTTTGGCATTTGAACTTAAAAGACTTTGGAGCATTTTGGGAAAAATTACCGGTGTGAGTGAAAACGAAAAGATTATTGATGAAATATTTTCCAGATTTTGCTTGGGCAAGTGAGGCTTTTTTCTATTTTATGGCGGCGGCAAGGTTAAAAAATGCGCTTAAAAAAATTTGATAAATTTTTTTTAAATTTCTAACGAAATTACATTGCCCTGGCAATGTAAGCGCATTTTCCCTTAAAACCTACACAAAAAACCACTTTTAACTTTGTAACAATTCAATTTTTCTCACAAAAAAAGTTGGCATACAAATATTGCTTTTCAAGAATTTAGGGTTTATCCTATCTCCAAATTAAAAGGAGAAGGATAAAAATAATGTTTGACCGAGCCGAAGTTAGCAAAAAAATACTAAAATTAATGGGAGCAGATGAGGATGAAATAACCTATAAACAATATCTACATAGAAAGGTTTGTGTAACTGGTCCGTGTGGGAATAAAGAAGATATAAAAAACGACAGTTGTTGCGCTCCCTTCATCTGGTGCATTCATGCCTCAAATCAATTACATGATTTGCCAAAACACCCAAATTGCGATTGTTACTATGAAGATGTGCCGGTTGTAAAACTGGGAACAATTTCCCAAAGACAACCCTCACCCGATGTTTATCTGAAAGAGTATGGGCACCTGCCTGATTATTACATAACAAAAGAAGAGGCAAAAAAAAACTATGGTTGGAATTCTCGAAGAAATACTATTGCTGGCAAGGCGCCAGGTAAAATGATTGGAGGTGTAGTATACGAGAATGATAAGTATAGATTGCCAGTAAAAGAAGGAAGAATATGGTATGAATGTGATATTGACTATGAGAGTGGAGGAAGAAGTAGTATAAGACTATATTATTCAAACGATGGCTTAATGTTTTTAAGCCCAGACCATGGAAAGGAAATTTTTTATTTGGTAAAATAAAAGGAGTTAGAGAAAAGATGAATGAAGTAATATTTGATAGAAAGAAATATAATAGTTATAAAGATTTTTATGTACAAATATATAAAGATTTAGATGGGAAGTCAATTCCAGATTGGGCAGAATATGAAAATTTGCATTACAATGCAGATTTCTTAAACGAATTTTTATGGTATTGTCTTGATGATAATACAAATTATATATTTTTAAATTTTGATAAAGAGAAAATAAATCAACAAAAAAACTATAATGATTATGAATTTAGTTTAATATTAAAAATTTTTGAAAGATTTGTAAGTCGATATCCAAACAATACAATGGAATATAGATTTGATGAAGAAGAGAAATGATGAATGAAGTAATATTTGATAGAAAGAAATATAATAGTTATAAAGATTTTTATGTACAAATATATAAAGATTTAGATGGGAAGTCAATTCCAGATTGGGCAGAAAGTAATAATTTAGATTATAGTGCAGATCAATTGAATGAGTTTTTATGGTATTGTCACAATGACAACACAAAATATGTTTTTGTTAATTTTGATAAAGAGAAAATAAAATTAGCAAAAAATTTAAATGATTTCAAGTTTAATATAATATTAGAAGTATTTGAGGAGTTTGTAAACGAGTATCCAAATAATTCAATGGAATATAGGTTTGATGAAGAAGAGAAATGATGAATGAAGTAATATTTGATAGAAAAAAATATAAAACATATAAAGATTTTTATACACAGATATATAAAGAACTAGATGGCGCTCACACAATAGACTGGGATGACTGTGAAGATTTACATTACAGTGCAGATCACCTAAATGAATTTTTATGGTATAAGGAAGAAGAAAATATAAAATATATATTTTTAAATTTTGATAAAGATAAAATAAAACTGGAAAAAAATTTAAATGATTATAAATTTAATATAATTTTAAGAGTATTTGAAAAATTTGTAAGTCGATATCCAAAAAATACAATGGAATATAGGTTTGATTAAGAAGAAAAATAATGAATGAAGTAATATTTGATAGAAAAAAATATAAAACATATAAAGATTTTTACTCACAAATATATAAAGAATTAGATGGAGCTCACACAATAGATTGGGAAGATTATGAAGATTTGCATTTTAATGCAGATTTCTTAGATGAATTTTTATGGTATAAAGAAGAAGAAAATATAAAATATATATTTTTAAATTTTGATAAAGAGAAAATAAATCAACAAAAAAACTATAATGATTATGAATTTAGTTTAATATTAAAAATTTTTGAAAGATTTGTAAGTCGATATCCAAACAATACAATGGAATATAGATTTGATG
>CALKLQ010000014.1 GCA_937992055.1 uncultured Clostridia bacterium
CTGTAACAATCGCTTTTTCTATAACATTTTTTACAGCCTTTAATACTTCAGGGGGTACTTCTGAAAGTTCTTTTGTGTTGCCGTCTGTAAGGTCTATTGTTTTAATTTTTACATTTGGTTGTGGTGAACCTTCACACTCTCTGTTATACAGGTGAAATTCTTCAATGGAAAATCTTTCAAACTTTTGAAGTTCATTTGCAAATTGAAGTGCAGCTTTATCAATTTTTGTAATACAGCTTTGCAAATATTGTCTGTTAGCTTTTTTATCTTCTTCAGTTTCTTCATAAACAAGTTTATTTTTGTCATAGTCAATTACTTCTGCAAATTGGATTACAATTCTTTGCTGCATAAGTTTTTTGCCCGGATGCTTGCCTTCAAGAACTTCTTTGAAATACATATTTTTTGCATCTTGTGAAGTTTTGATTTCATCAATTAAGCTATCCACGTCATTTTGAAATTCTTCACTTCTTTTTTCCGCTTCTTTGTGTTCTTGTTCAATTTCAGCATTGATAATGTCATCTTTTGTCATTGTCATTTTCGTTTTCTCCTTTTTTCTTGTAGTGTGTAATCTATGAAATATCTGATGTCATACAGGTCAGCTTCTGTTATGTTTAGCCGTTTAAAATACAACCTTGAAAACAGGTAGCAAATTTTATACAGCCAAAGGACAAAAAGCCTTGTCATAACTCAACCACTGTAAGTTCATTGTCAGCCGTTGTTCTTGTTGCAATAAATTGAAGCCCTGAAGCCTTGCAACGTTCATATAAGTGTTGCCTGTTAATTGGTGAAAGTTTTTCAACTCCATCAATCAACACAATTTGCAAGCCTGTTTTGTTTTTCAAGGCAATATCAACACAAAGGTCAAGTTTTTCACCTTCAGACAAATTGCTAATTGGCAAATCACCATTTGGCTTTTTAATAAGAACTTGATCGCCGTCAATACTCATTTCACCAAGCGGCAAATTTGCTTCAGCAAGAATCTGTGCCGGTAAAGTCCTTGCAAGTTCAATTTTTCTTGTAAATTCATCTGATGCAGCCTGAAGGTCAGCCAATTCATTATTCATTGCAAGCATTTTGTTATATTGCGGCAACTGCTGCTTCATTTTGAGTGCTTCAGCAGCTTCTTCTTGCATTGGCACGATGTCAATTTTTTGTTGCTGCAAATAAGGTTCAAATGCTTTTAATTCTTCATTGAATTGGGCAACTTGTTTTTCATAATTAGCTTCAATAACGGCTTTTTTATCTGAACAAACATCATTCAATGAATTTAATTCTTTTTGTGCGGAATTAAGCATTTCTTGAAGTTTTGCAATATCTGCTTTTAGTTCCCCTTCTCTTTCTTGAAGCCCTTTAAGAAGCCTTTGTTCTTCAAGTTCTTTTATTGATTGAAAACCCCTTATTTTATTGTCATAATTGGCTTTTAAAGTTTCGGCTTTTTCAATCTGTGCATTGTGCTGCCTTGCTTTTTCAATTTTTGAATGGATTTCTTGTAAGTCGTATGCTTCCCATTTTGCAGCATTGAAATTTTCCGGCAATTCCTTCATTATTTCTTCAATAAAGGCTTTTTTATTCCTTATATCCCTGTTGATGTTTTGTCTTTGCTGAAAATAAAACCCATCTTCAGCGGCAATTTGCTGCAACACTTCAAGAATGTGTTTTTGATAATCAACCCCCTGTGGAATTTCGCCAAACCATTCTTTAATTGTGTTCAAATCCCATTTGTATTCGATAAGGTCAAGAATAATTCTGTTTTGTTCTTTTGCATCCATATTAATAAATGCAACAGGGTTTAACTGTAATTCTGAAAAGATTTCAGACAGAAATGCTTCAGGGCTTTGAACTTCCTTGCCGTCTTGTTTAATGCTTTTGTAGTCGGTTTTATTTGTTCGGGGTTTTCTTGTAATAGTTAAGCCGGAATCAGTTTCAATAATAATTTCACCTTCAGTTTCGCCACGCTTAACAATACAATCCCTTGAACTTCTGTTTGTTAATGCCAAACGGATTGCATCAAGAACAGAAGTTTTGCCTGTACCGTTGCCGCCTAAAAGTTCAATACTTTTTGAATCGGCTTCAAACTCCGATATACCAAAAAGATTTTTGATTAAAATTTTTGTAATTTTTGCCACGTCATTTTCTCCTATTTTGTAAACCTGTAAAATTCATCTAACACACCGTTTGCCATATCAGCCAGCAACATTGCTTTTGCCCTGTGTTCTGCACCGCTTGCAGTGGTCAAATAATTCTGTTCTTTTAAAATTGCACTAATCGCTTTGGGCAAATAATATGCGTTATAAACGTGTTGTGAATTTTGTTCTTTTATCGCAATAACAGCTTCAGAAAATTCTTCAGATAAGATTTCATTTTCTGTTTCATTGAAGCAGGGCATTTTTCTTGCAAGTCCTTTTACAAACTGAAGAACTATTTCAAATTTTGATTTTTTGAATTTTTTAGCCATTTTCTAAACCTCTTTTTTTGTTCATTTCGTATAGTTGGAAAACAACTTTTGCCATGTCTGCAATACATTCATCCAGTGTTGGTTCACCCGGTTGAATTGTGAAAATAAAATTTGGTTTCTTTCTTTTTTTCTCGTATTTAGCCATTGTTTTTTTCTCCTGCTTCAGGCATTCCATATTTCAATGCCAATTCTTCACAATCTTTAATTTCTGCATACTGTTTTGTAAGTACATTGATTGCTGCAATATCCAGTTCAGGTTCATCAGCTAATTTGTGTATTGTTGACACAATTTGTGATTTTCTGTATTGCAATGCAGAATAATCAATTACAATTTGCATGTTTTTTCTCCTGTCTTTGCCATTCAACAAGTTTACAAACGTACATTGCTAATCTTTGTTTGTCTTGTTCAGGTGTTGTTTGTACCCTGCTTTTAACAACAATTAAGTTTGCGGCTTTGTCGTGTGCAATAACTTGCATTAAATACCTCGTTTTCTGCACGAAAACTAAGCCCCTTAATAGGCTGCTGTTTTTGTGCTATAATCTAAGTGAAAAATTTAATTTTTGGGCTGCTGGTTTTATCTAGCAGCTTTTTTTAACAAAAACCTTGTTTTTTTTGAAGTCATCAAATGCCGAACGCTCAACAATAAACTTATTTCTTACTTTTTTGCCTTTTAGTCTGCCGTCATTAAGGTATTTACGTAGTTGACATATACCAATCGGCAATTCTTCAAGCATGTCTTTTGTCGTTAATTTACCCTTCTTAATAATTTCTTCCATTTACTCACCTTTCGTGTTAGCTTTGTGTTAAACTAAGTTTAAGTTAATATAACTTAAGTAAAGTTTGTACGATTATCATATACAAAAATCTAACAAATGTCAAACATTTTTATAACTTTAGTTCAAACAGATGATAATGAGGTCTATAAATAATGAATTTAATTGAATTACAGGACACTTTGCAAAACTTAACAAAGGCAAAAATTACACAAGAAGAAATTGGAAAAGCATTGGGCATTACTCGTTCCACAGTGAATGCAAGAATGAAAAGCAATAGCCAATTAAAAATTGAAGAATTGCCTAAAATTGAAAAACATTTTGGTGTTGACTTAACAAACCTTAAAGCCGCTGAAAATTTTTATACACTGTCAGATAAACTTTTGAAAATCTTTGAAGGTTCAGAACAAGAAAAAGCAATGCTGGAAGCTATTCTAACATCCAAGCCGACAAGAAAAACTTTTGTACTGTTTTATCGTGCTATAAACGGCGAAGAAGAAGCTGTTACTATTATAAAAAGCATGCTTGAAAAGCCTGAAATTGTAAAAGTATTTTTGGAGCAAGAATAAAAACTAAGGTTTGTATGATTGATTATATTAATGACAGAATAAAAGAACTAAATAACACATTCAATGATTATCCTGTTGTGTTGGTAGAAATTCTTTCTGCTAATTCTGAATTAAAAGGCAAAATGTTTGCCATTACAGAAGAAACTGCTGGTTTCCCTTCTTTTAAGGATGCAATAAACATTTATAATCTAAAACAAGATACAACTATGGCAATCGGGATTACTGCACAATGCCTTAATGCAATGACTGAAATTGAAAACAACAGTGTTCAATGTTTTTCTATAGATCCAAAACCTTTTGAACATTGTAAACAAAATTATAATCAAACAGACATGCCACCTGCTCAATTTTATGGGTTGCTAGTTTTGTTTTTGTTATTTGTAATTTTTATAGTGGGGTGTTTTGTGAGTGGCTGGTAAAAATAAAGCAGTTAAATATGGTCGAGTATCATCTGATCGGCAAGAAAAAGAAGGCTTTTCACTTCCGGCACAAGATAAGCTGTTAAATGATTATGCCTTGAAAAATAACTTTGATATTGTTGGTTCATTTTTTGAAGCAGAAACTGCAAAAAAGGCTGGTAGAAAACAATTTAATGAAATGCTGAAATTTCTTAAAAAAAATAAGTCTGTCCGTATAATTTTAGTGGAAAAAACAGACAGACTTTACAGAAATTTAAAAGATTATGTTTTGTTAGATGAAATTGAAAACCTTGAAATCCATTTTGTAAAAGAAGGTACTATATTAAGTGAAAAATCCCGTAGTCAAGACAAATTCATGCATGGTATTCGTGTTTTGATGGCTAAGAATTATATTGATAACCTATCTGAAGAAATAAAAAAGGGGCTTAAAGAAAAAGCCGAACAAGGCTATTGTCCAACAAAAGCACCGTTCGGCTATCGCAACATTATTAGAAAAGACGGCAAACGTATTATTGTTCCTGATACTGAAACAGCTCCTTACATCGTAAGAGCATTTGAATTGTATTCAAATGGGGTATTGAGTTATGAATCTATTGCTGAAATTCTTACCAAAGATGGTTTCAGACCGAACAATAAAAAGTGTACTAAAAGAAATATTGAATTAATACTTCACAATTCATTTTATATAGGGGCTTTCAAATATATGGGCAAAAAATATGATAATGCACAGCATGAAGCAATCGTTTCACCTGAATTATTTTATGCTGTACAGCAAAGACTTGCAACGCATACACCACGACCGCAAATTAATAATTTTACTTATTTAGGGTTGTTAAAATGTTCACACTGTGGCTGCTCAATAACAGCGGAAATAAAAAAAGGCAAATATGTTTATTATCACTGTACGGGCAAAAAGGGTGGCAGTTGTAAAAGCAAATACATAAGAGAAGAAAAAATTACTACTGCAATAGAATCTTTTTTGAAAAATTTAATATTAACGCAAGAAGAAATTGATGGTTTATTAGCTCTAGCCAAAGAAATGTTGAAACAAAAAGCTGCATTCACAGCACATACAACTGAACAACTTGAAAAAGAAATAAAAAAACTCCGTAATCGTTTAGATAATTTATATACTGATAAAGCAGACGGTTTAATTGAGCAAGAATTTTATGAAAACAAAAAATCTGTTTGGCAAGGAGAACTTGATAAATTATTACTTGAATATGAAATTGTAAACAAGCAGGATAGAACTTTTATTGATAGTCTTGAAAATGTGTTAGAACTCTCAAAAAACGCACACAGTGCCTTTTTACAGAGAGAAGGTCAAGAAAAAATTGAATTACTAAAAATTGTAGGTCAGAACTTTTGGTTTGACGGTGAAAACGTCATTATAGAGCCGTTTCCACCGTTTGACCTTATATATAAACGTAATACGTCACATAAACTGGAGATGGCGGGAGTCGAACCCGCGTCCATCGTGGATAAAAACGAACATCTACGAGTGTAGTAACTTATTATCTTGGCTTAATACGGAAAGTTACGAAACCTGAACTAAGCCTCAGACTTTTTACGGAAGTCTAACCTCCAATGGTTAAACTTGATACGCATACCATCATTTGCGTACTGCATCTTGCATAATGTCATCCTAAGCAACGGCAAGCTGGTCACTTAGAAGGTCCCTAACTGCAATTAGGCAGCGAGTCTAGCTCTTGAAGGGAATGCAATAACGTTGTCGTTAGCATTTAATTTAGTTTGCTCGTTGATAAGCGGGAACAGCGCCCGCACTCGCAATCCGGATCTACCAATCACGGCGTCAAAACCAGTACATCCCCATAATATAAACTTTTCAATGTTCGTAAGGACAGTATAAACGATATTTAAACCTTTATCAAGTCTTGAATTTTTTTCAAGTCTTTAAGCATTAAATCTCTAGGACTGCCTTCCTCTAAGGAATGATACCTGAGAAGATAAGACGGGTGGAAAATTGGTATACATTTCCTTTTTTTACCGCCAATTTCCAATTCTAGAACTTCTCCTCGTATCTTTGATATTGCAGTTTTTTGCGGATAAAAAGATTTTAAAGCGGTAGCACCGCAGAAAATCATAATTTTAGGGTCAATAGTTTCTATCTGCTTAAGTAAATATTCTTCACAAGCGGCCTTTTCACTATCGGTTGGAACCCTGTTTTTAGGCGGTCTGCATTTAACAGTATTAATTATATACAAATCTTTTTCGCGTGAAATCTCTGCTTTTTCAAGAAACTCATTGAGAAGTTTTCCAGCTCTTCCAACAAACGGCGTGCCGGTTTTATCTTCATTTTCACCAGGGGCTTCTCCTATTAATATTGCTCTGGCTGTTTTAGGGTTTCCGTCTGAAAATACAATATTATTTCTGGTTTCGCCTAACTCGCATTTTTTGCATTTTAGACATTTGTTTTTTAGTTCATCAAGTTTTTTAGCTTTCATGAAATCCTCTCAAAATCGGCAGCTCCGTGCTTACAAACAGGGCATATATAATCAGCCGGTAAATCGTCACCTTCATATATAAATCCGCAAATCTTACATCTCCAGCCTCTTTTTTCAGTTTTTTCCGGCTTAGGCTTAATATTCTGCTGATAATAAGTGTAAGTTGCAGTTGGTATATCTGATAGAGTTTCAGCAGCTACAAGCTGGGCGATAAAAAGTGTATGCGTACCTAAATCTATTTCTTGTTTAACAAATGCAGACATATAAGAGTTTGTATCTTTTGTTATGTACAAGAGTCCGTTAGGGCTTCTTTTTATATCATTGAATGTTGCGAATTTATCCACATCTCTTCCGGATTGAAAACCGAAATGTTTAAATGTATCAAACTTTGC
>CALKLQ010000015.1 GCA_937992055.1 uncultured Clostridia bacterium
TAATAAGGTTTTGCCCTTCTGTGCTGAAGTCAAAAGTTTCTGTTGAACCAACATGGTGAATTACAAAACCTCTTTCAACGGTTTTTACTACTCTGAAATAGGGGCAAATTAACCCTTCGTCATAGTAAACATCGCCTTCATAAACTGGACAGTTTCGGACACTGTCAAAGTAACCTGCTGCTTTCTTGTTTTCTGTCATTTTTTGTTCTCCTTATAACTGAAATAACTTTTGTTGAGATTGGTCAGCTTCCAACCTCTGTATAGATAAACTGTGATATTTCTCATCAATTTCAATTGCAATGAAATTTCTACCCAACTGGGTACTAGCCAGTGCGGTAGTTCCTGAACCTGAAAAACAATCCAAAACCAAATCACCGGGCTTTGTTGAATTTTTTATTAATGTTTTCACAATACTCAAAGGTTTGATTGTTGAATGTCCATATTTATTTTTATCTTTTACATTGAGAGGATAATTAAAAACTGTTTTAGCACTTTCAAAATCTGTAGGGTTGCAAAAACCGCCTTTTCTAAAATATAAGCAGTATTCTTTATCAGACATATACTTATTGTGAAAAGTAGGTATAGGATTGGTTTTGTTCCAAATTAAAATATCAAAATTGCATTTTAGTTCCCCAACAAAATAATCAAGATATTGCTTAATTTGTGCTTTATTACACCAAATATAACAATTAATCTCTTTTTGGATTCTGTGAATTTCTTTACACCAACCAATGCCAAGATTAATATTTAAATTTGCAGTAACAAGTTGGTTGTTATAATTTCTCATACTTCTTGCAAGCCTGCTATTACCACCGGGTTTTGTGTTTGTTATGTCATAAGGTGGATCTGTATGAACTAAATCAATAGAATTATCAGGAATTTCTTTTATAAGTTGGTAGCAATCACCAAGATGTATTTTATTAATTTCAAGCATTTTTCACCCCCCTGTAGCTTGCGTGTTTGAAGGTGAAAATTTTTGCCTGATCCTTTACTCTATCCAGCAATTTGCCTAAACGTGGCACTTTTTTTATATCGATAATGTCACAAGGATTATTGATTAAAATGAAACATTTATTATCTTTATAAAGGTTATCAAACAGTGCTGTGGCAAGGTTTATTTCTTTGTTATCTTTTATATTGATAACAAATTCATCAATCATTAAAAGGTCAAACTGTGATAACCAGTTAAGTATTTGGTCAACTGTTTCAGTTGCATCAAATGCTTTTGCATAATAGCAACGTGTAACTATTTCATTCCAAGTGATAGCTAAGCAATTAAATTTTGGCAATAAGGCTTTAATAATTGCATAGCCTTCTGAAGTCTTGCCATTGCCAAATTCACCTATCATGTGAATGCTTGCACCGCTTTCAGGGTTGAAGTTTTCAACATATTTTTTAGCAGCAGCAACATTTTCTGTTCCCATTGCTTCAAGTTTGTCAAGCGTTATGTCTGCATATCTTTTGCCAATATTGGCTTTTTTGAATTTTTGCTGAAGCCATTCTTTTCTTTTTTGTTCTTCTTTTGCTTTTTGTTCCTTTTCATAGCAATCGCAGTTTGAAGCATAAACAATTCTTTTTACACCGTTTAGTGTTACTTCACAAGGCACATCTTCTTTGCCGCATTTCGGGCAAACGTGTTTTCTGCCAGCTTCTTTAATGATTGTTTCAATAATCTGCCCTGAACTTTGCCAATCGCTATTATTAATAACTATAGCCATCGTTTTGATCTCCTTTTGTTTGCTTTTCAACAATGTGGTTATCAAATTCACCTGAAAGAACACCAGCCCAGTTGCCTTCTTCAAGAAGCCAACGCAAGCCCGGTTGTTTTTTCACCCCGTCAAAATCAAAAGTAATTTTTGAAAATTTCAACACTAATGTTGGAATTAAATCTTTAAAATTTGGAATTTCGGCGGCAATTTCCACCAATTTAAGATGTTGAGTGTTGTTTAAAAAACAATCTCTTTTGAAAATCTTTTTATATTCTTCAATGAAGATTTTCTTATAAGGGTTTATGTAAGGATCTATTTTAAAATCTTCTTTAGAAGAATTATCTTTATTTATATATATATCTTTATTATTATATTTCTCTATTATTTCTCTATATTTAGGGGCGGTTGTATCACTTGTACTGTCTGTGTTTTCAGCTTGTGTTTGTTTGTTATTTACAAACACTTCTGTTTGTATTTCACAAACAACTTTGTTTGTATTTTGCAAACTCTCATTTTTATCAGTACAATTTTGTTTGTTATTTACAAACGTTTCTGTTTGCATTTCACAAACATTTTCTTCATTTTGTTTGTAATTTACAAATTCATCTGTTTGTGTTTCACAAACATCTTCAGGTGTTACTTCATCAGAATAACCAAAATCTTTTGCAATTTGTTTTGCTTCCAAATTAATCTTTTTTAATTTTGCAAGGTCATCTTCACTGAATAATTTATGATAAGGAATTTTCCATTCGTCAAAATTTTTATTCAGTTGAAATTCTCCAAGTTTAAAATTACAAATAATAACCTTGTTTTGCTTTAAATAGTTTAATTCTTCTTTAATATCGCAGCGATAAATATAAGCCAATTCAAATAAGCGTTGTGGTTTAACGGCAACAACCTTTTTATGAAAGCCATAAGAAAAACGGATTATCAACAATAAAACTTTTAATTGTTTTAATGTAAAATCTCTTATGAAGAACTGTTCAAACAGGTCATTTGCAATTTTAAAATATCCGTTTTCTAATTGTACGTTTGCCACTCTCTCTATACCTCTATCAACATATCTGTACTTATTGGGGCGGTCAGTTTTTTTGTAAATTTGCAATAATCACATTTGCCGCACCTTACCGGCTCGACTTTTCCGGCTTTTAAATCAATAATTCTTTTAACATTCCCTTCTATTCCAAGTAGGGCTTTGTCCATATCACGCTGCTTTAAGCCAATGACTTCAATGTCAATGGTTTTCTGTTTGTCAGCAGCAGCAATGGAAAACGGTACTTTTTCACCGCCATAAACAGCTTGTTCAAGTAGTTGGTAAATTGCCCCCTGAAGGTCATACCCCCAATATTCAATGAAAGAAACAAACTGCCCTAAGTCTTTTATCCAAAATCTTTCATGCAAATCTTTTACAACTTTTAAATCAACAATACTGTTATAGGGGCTTTTTCTGTTGTGGTAACTGTCAAGTTTACCCTTCCACTTTGCCCCAAACAATTCAGCGGTCAGAATTACCTGTTTTTCACCACTCATGCAAAGCATAAAAAATTCATCTCGTTCAATTCTTTGAATAACTTCTTCAGCCTTTTGATAAGCAGCTTTTAATTCTGAATTTTTCTTAAAAAATTCGGGGTGTTTTGCTCTAAACCAATCAAGTGTGCCTTCAAAATGTGCATCAACGTATGAACCAACAAGCATTGCTGTGGTTGTTTCATCTTCCCATTCTCCACGCAATTTAGCCATTGCACGTGCTTCACAGCCGGGCTTTCCAAGCGTTCCAATAAAATCTTTATATTGGCTTACGCTTAAAAATTCCCAGTTTGCTTGTTGTGAATAGTAGTTGCTTTCAGTTAAAAACACTTTTTAC
>CALKLQ010000016.1 GCA_937992055.1 uncultured Clostridia bacterium
TCTCTTCATTTCGCAATATTGTAACAAATTGCCCTATTTTGTACAATTATTTTCCTACTTTTTTCCTCTTTTTTCTCTTTTTTTCTATTTTTTCCTACCTTTTTGACCTCCTTTTACCCATTTTCCACCTGTCCAAGCCTGTTTTTTGATAAAAAAATAACCGTCTACAACACGGCTATATTTGGCGTCCCCAAGAGGAATCGAACCTCTAACTAGCCCTTAGGAGGGGCTTGTTATATCCGTTTAACTATGGAGACAAATCTCAATTTTCAAAATTAGTATATCATATACATAATATAATTGCAATTATTTAGAATTAATTGAAAGTTAGTCTATATATTGCTGTACTTAAGTTAAAACATAAGAATTATTAAAAAGAATTATAATAAAAAATTTTGTTTAAAAATCTCTAGTATAAAGTTTAACATTGTTTTGCGCTTTTACTTCAATCATAATTTAACCCACTATTTTTAACCGTAATAGCTTTAGCACTTTTGCAAAGTTAAAATGAGCAAATTTGCTTATTCGTGAATGTTTGCCGATGATTACTCGGTAAATGGCGCAGCCTTAAAAAAATAAAGCTAAGGCGCAAATTTGGGTAAAGCCCCGCGCCAAATTGCGCCTTAGTCCTACTTGACAGTAGTAACACTTAACGGAATACTTTTAAAAAAACAAATAAAAAGAAAGGTGATAATCATGAATGAAAATTCACTTAATAACAAGAAATTTTTATTAAAAATGAAGGTTAGAAAATTTTATAATTAAGATAAATTTAGATATACTAAAGCCTTCATATTTGAATGTGGCGTCGGCGCCACATTTTTATTAAATTTAAAAGCAGAGAAAATTCTTTGCTTTTTATTTATCCCTAATAAAAACCGCTAAACCTTGCAAAAAACCTTGCAAAAATTAGGGTAAAATTATAAAAACATAAAAAAAATATGAGACAAGCAAAACTGCCTAATCTCATATATTTTCTAATATTTTGGTGCGAGCGGAGGGACTTGAACCCTCACACTTTCGTACACGCCCCTTAAACGTGCGCGTCTGCCGATTCCGCCACGCTCGCATATTACAAAGAATTTTAAAAATTCTTCGTAAGTATATTATACTTTTTTATAATTGTCAAGAAAATTAATTAATTATTGACTATTTGTTATCACATAGAAAAATCTTGAGCCTCATGACGACTTAAAGGTTGGAAGGTATTTATTTCTTTAAGGTATTTTTTTAAGTCCAAAGCAGCTGCCAATCTTTTAACCTCATAAAAATCAACATCTTGTTTGGTTATTTCATTAGATTTTAAGAGATAATAAACAGCTTTATAAGCATCTATCCTTTGATTTGCAAGCTCTTTTTTCGACTTTGAAATTCCAAGTGTAGAAACCCTTCTAAGCTTCTTTTCTAATTTTTTGCATGTTTTATCTATCGCTTCAACAGAAAACGTTTTAATTGATTTTTGAGCTTCAAAAAAATCTATTGCATTTTGCAAAAACTCCTTTGCTTCATCTCTTGTATAAGTTAATTTCATTTTTCCCTCTCTTTTGTATATGTCAATTGTAACATGTTTTTTTAGAAACATCAATACCTTTTAATTTTTCATGTTAATTTTATTATGTTTAGAAATTATCCTAGCCTTTATAAGGGGCACAAAAATCAATAACATTGCGCTGAAGATAACCAAACACAAATAAACTAAAAATACATTTAATGAGAACTGATAAAAGCCAAACAGATTAGGAATTAGAGCTGAAGACATTAAAATAAGTATTAATGATATCCCTAAGCAAGACATTCTTAATTTATTAAATGGATAGCAAAGCCTAACTAAATTTAAAAATCCTATTGTTGTTAAAATAAGGGTGCTGAGAGTCGCATATTCTTCAACGTTGAAGTAAATAAAGTTTTTAATTATCATAACGCAAAGAACATTAAACAACAAGAGTCCAGCATATGGAATTGAATTTTTTAGCACCTGTTTAATAAAATTTCCTTTTATAATTTTGTCATTAGGCTGCAAAGCTAAAATAATAGATGGAAGTCCTATTATAAAAAGTTCTAATAGATAAAGTTGTGATGGTTGAAAAGGATATGCAGACAGAGTTATTAACGAGATTAATGAAAGCGCAATAGTAAAAAATGTTTTCATAAGATAAAGTGTGGAAGATTGTTGGACATTGTTTACAACCTGCCTTCCCTCCTTTACTACAGCTGGCAAAGAGGAAAATTTAGAATCTAAAAGCACCAAATGAGACAAACTTCTAGCAACGTCGCTTCCATCTGCCATAGAGATAGAACAATCTGCTTCTTTTAGCGCTAAGGTGTCATTGACACCATCGCCCGTCATTGCAACGACATTACCAGCTTTTTTTAAAGATTTTATCAGCATGTGTTTCTGTTCAGGTGATACCCTTCCAAAAACGGTGAACTTAGAAGCAATTTTTTCCACCTCTTCAAGGCTCATTCCCTCTAATGAAATTGTTTTATCCGCGTTTTCAACCCCCACTCTTTTTGCAATAGCACTAACTGTGGCTGGAGCGTCACCAGATATAATCTTAATATCCACATTATTGTTTTTAAACCATTCAATTGTTTCAATTGCGTCTGGCCTTATATGGTCTTCCACAACCACAAGTGCTATGGGCTTTACATTTGTAATATTGTCATCTTCAATCATTTTTTCGCCATGCACAACTAGTAGCACCCTTTCACCTTTGGAAGCACGTTTCTTAATTTTAGAAACTAAGCTTTTATTCAGTTTTACTCCTAAAAATTCCGGAGCACCCATTGCAATTGTGCCAATCTCTTCAAAGCATGCGGCAGAAAACTTTCTATCTGAAGAAAATTCTATCTTACTACACAAATTCATGCTTTTAATCGTGCCAAAATGTTCTATGAATGCTCTAGAAGTTGCGTTATGTGCATTTTGGCAAGCTAATAAGTTACCCATCACCTCTTCAAAATTAAAGTCTGGTTGTTCAAGCATCAAAATCTCTTTAATCTGCATTGTCCCATCTGTTATAGTGCCCGTTTTATCAAGACATAACACATTTGTTCTAGCCAACATTTCAATGCTGTAAATATCTTGAACCAAGGTTTTCTTTTGAGCCAATTTAACCACGCCTAATGCAAGTGCAATGGTGATTAACAAAAACATTCCGGCGGGAATCATTCCAATTAAGGAACCACAAGTTTGAACCACAGTCACGTTGATATTTTTTCCACTACTAAAATAATTGTTAAAAAACATTAAAATTCCAACTGGAATTATCATAATTCCTATATATTTTATTATGGCATTCAAATCTTTAAAAAGGTTGGAGGATGGGCTTTTAAATTTTTTAGCCTGTGCGGCAATTGTTTGAATGTAACAGTCTTTCCCAATTTTATCAACTCGTGCATAGCAAATGCCAGAGGTAATGAAGCTTCCTCCTAGCAAACTGTCACCTGACTTCTTCTTGATTGCTTTTGATTCGCCTGTTAATAAACTTTCGTTCACCTCAACATTTCCCTCAATCAAAACACAATCTGCAGGAATTTGATTACCAACACTAAGTTTTATTATGTCATCCAAAACTATTTTTGGGGCAAAAATTTGTTCTTGTTTTCCCTCTCTAACAACAATAATTTTGGGAGTTGAAATCATTTTTAATTTTTCAACAGTAAATTTAGCCTTCAATTCTTGAACAATGGCAATAATAGTGTTTAAACTAACAACAATAACAAATAGTAAATTTTGATACGATTCCACTGATACAAGTGCAATAAATATCACAAGCCAAATAAGATTAAAAAAAGTAAAGATATTGTCAAATAAAATCTTAAAAACAGATTTTGAAGACTTTTGCTTTACCTTATTGCATAAACCCTGCTTTTCCCTTTGTTTAACTTGTAGAAAAGTAAGCCCCTCGTCAATTCCAGGTTCAAATCTTTCAATCATCTCATCATTTTGTCTTTTTCTTTTCATTGGATAAAATCGATTCCTCAATAAATTATTTAAATGAGTATAACATAATTTTATTTATAATAAAACAAAAATATACTTTTAATACAAAGATGTGGTAATAAAATTAATAACAAGTCAAAATTATTACAAATTTACATAGCACCTTTTCGAATTTAATAAATTTAATTAACACAATTACATTTAAAAAGTTTGCTAAAACATGTTTTCTTTATTAAAGCTTAACAAGCCCACATTAGTTTCAATTTTTTAATTTAAACTTAAAAGTAACCAAATAGTATTTTACCATAATTTATTATTTTTATAAATAAAAAATAATTGCAAAATAATTCAAGTTTTATTATAATAAAAATGAGTTTAAATTTAAGTTTTTGTTGTCGATAAATGACAGATAAGCAATTAAATTCAATATTAATAAAAATTTATTTTTTTAAATAAAAATTCCATTGTAGTCAACACTAATATTCTTTCAAAAGTAGTGACAATCGAATCGATATGATTCTAGGTCACTCACCTGTTAGTTTACGCACGCACAATCATAGCTTATCAATTAAATTTATATCTTGCACCCATGCTGTAGTGGATAACACAATGGTTTTCGGAACAGACTAACAGGGGTTCGATAATACAATAAAAAAATTGTCAAATATGTCCTCATAGTGAAATGGATATCACAAGGCACTTCGGATGCTTTATTAGGGGTTCAAATCCTCTTGGGGACACCATAAAAGCCTTTATTTTAGGGCTAAATCAGCGATTTTGATAGTTGCTGATTTTTTTATATTTAAACAATTATTTAAATTGACTTGAAATGATAAAAATGATTCTCTTTTCATTTGTTATTCCTTTTTTAGGATAACACATTATTAATAATTTTGTGATTTTAAAGAATTTAAAAAATATTTAGATTGTAATCTTACTTAAACTTTCTCCAACACTTTTCTTTTAAGAATGTTTTAATTGTGTTGGTGTCTTTATCTTCGTAGTATTCAATCAATAGTTTTTTTAAATCTGGGACTTCTTTTTCTGGGATAACTATTAGTCCTTCCCCATGAGAAATCATAAAGTGGTTTACAAAAATAACCGAAGCCCTTTTATTACCATCATTGAATATTTGTGTTTTCATACAAAACAAACATAATTCTATTGCTTTATCTATATTTGAAAGGTTGCTAGAAATTATGTTAGTTATTGATTCTTTTACATCTATCTCGGTTGGAATAGATGGAATATAGCTAGACCCACCAATTGCTACAGGAACACCTCTAACCCTTCCACCTTGTTCAAAAAAACCTTCATTTACAAGCCCTGCAATATGTGAAAGAATATAAAAATCACTTTTTGCTTGAACAACATCTTTATCCATAATAAACTCCCAAGCATGTTTAAGGTTTAGGATTTTTTGAACATCAGTTGCTCTCATTCCTGTGACTTTGCCATTTTCTATAATAGTTTCCGTTTGTGGAAAGGTTGTTGCAACACCTTCCAAAATTGCTTGGTCATAGATGTTTGCTTTCATATTTGCTCTTGCAAAATCTAAATTTAATTGAACATCTGGCGACAAATCATTAGAAACATAGTTAAGAATAGCAAGTTCTTTTTCTATTTGTCTAATTGCTTTTTGTAATTCTCTTGCTTCTTTGGAATATCTTAAAAGTCTTTGATATAACTCTTCAGAAAATTTATCTACATATTGAGATGTAAGTTTCCCTAATTCTCTTTTACGCATGTACAAATATTTACCACTTTTGTTTTCCTTAATTTCTGGTGTGCCTGTATATGGAATTAAACTTAATCTTGTTTGCAAATCGGCTTTCTTTCGTAGTAATTCTTGAATCGAATAAAAATTGTTCATTTAATACTCCTTTATATTTTAGGGAATAATTTTATCTATATTATAATTATTTGTTCCCTAAAAATCAATCTCTTATGACAAAAATAAAGATTAGTTTCCTAAATTTTTTACAATCTTTTTGAAAAAAATATTAAAAAATGGCAGTGAAAGTTGAAATAGCACAAAACTATAGGATATAATTAATAAATAAAGCAAACAACCTTTGAGGGCTTGCTACAAGTTAAAATAAAAAACTACTATAAACAAACCTTTTGTAAGGTTGGTCAGTGTTAAGTTAATCGCAAATTTCGGTGATTAGCTTTTTTATTGTAAAAAAATAAGGAGGGTAATATGAAAAAATTTACAATAAAACAAAATGGTTATTTAGATAGAGATATTCAAGCATATTACAATAGTGAATATGTAGGCTATCAAAAAAGTGGAAATCCAGATTTTATTAACCACTTAAAAAATATGACAAAACAACACAGTGAGTTGGATTTGGTCAAAGATTTTATTGCAGTTTATGAAAAAGCAGAAAAAGATATTAAAGAAATAAGCCTAGGTAAAACAAATTGTTTGGTTTGTATTATTCCAAGGTCGAAAGCAGAAAAACATTATGCAACCTGCCAATTAATGTTTAAGAAAGCAATTTCCAGCGTGGTAGACAATCTTGGTTTGGAAAATGGTGTGGATGTTATCAAAAGAGTAAAAGATACAAAAACAACTCATAATTGGAGATTAGAACACAATACAGGTGATATGCCTTATAAAGACATTACAATTAATACTTGCGAAATCAACAAAAACAAAATCAAAGATAAAAACATTATATTAGTTGATGATATTTATACTGAAAATGTTAATGTGGCTGAAGATTGTATCCAAGCTTTGTTGAATTTGGGAGCAAAAAGTGTTACAGTCTATGTGTTGGCAAAAACAAGGAGTTAAAAATGCAAACAAAACTAGCATTAAAGTTATATGGAATGATTAAACAAGGCATTATTAAATCTAATGCTATTTTTTGGCGTGACTTTTTTGATAAAGAAAAAATAGATAATTTTGATATTAACTTAAACTTGATAGAAAAAGAGTTGGAAGAAAAAAATATAAATTTAATTTGTGTTTTTGATGATAAATTTCCAAGTGTTGATTTAAAGATAAAAACTAGTGAAAAGCCTTTTCTTTTTGCCTTTAAGGGCGATATTGATTTATTAAATGATATAAATAATAATATTGCAGTTATTGGAGTTTTGACACCCAACGAATATATACAAAAAAGAGAACAAAAAATTGTTGAAGAATTAACTAAAAATAATTTAGTTATTGTAAGTGGTTTAGCCAAAGGTTGTGACACAATTGCTCATAAAACTTGTCTATATATAGGTGGCAAAACAATTGCAATACTCCCTACTACTTTTGATAAAATTTATCCAAAAGAAAATAAATGCTTAGCAAATGAAATAGTTAAGAATGGTGGACTTGTTATAACCGAATATATATGTGAGGCAAAAAACAAGTTTGAAAGAATAAAAAGATTAATAGATAGAGATAGACTTCAAGCTATGTTTTCAAAATCAGTCGTTTTGATTGCTAGTTATACGCAAGGTAATGGAGACAGTGGTTCTCGTTACGCAATGCAAAAAGCAATACAATACGGAAAATCAAGATATGTTATGTTTGATGAAAAAACTGACAATGACGAGCAAATCTTTGAGTTAAATAAATCACAAATTGCATATGGCGCAATAATTCTAACAAGCAAAACAATAAAGGAATTGATTACACATTGATTTACATTGTTGATTTAGATGATACTCTTGTAAATTCCACTACTCTGAATAACGATTCATACAATTTTGCTCTTGAACAATATAATTTATGATAGAATAATCATAAAAGAAAGAATTACTCGTGAAAAGTTAGATTATATTAGTTCAAAAAAGTTGGAAGAAATAATAAAATTAAAACAATATTATTTTTGCCAAGAGTGGTTATCTTGTAGAGTTGTATTAAATAAAATTCTTATTGAAAAATTGGCAACCAATCAAAAACAGAATTGTTATCTTTGGACAAAAGCAGATAAACATAGGGCAAATAAAATTATTGCAGATTGTAAACTTGATAAATATTTCAAGGATATAATTTTTGATGATAAATCTGATTTTAAAATCTCTATTCCAAAATTGCAACAATTAACAAAATCTAATCAATTTATAATTTACGAAAATAACGAACAATTTTTTCAAAATCAAAATTGTAAAATTGTAGACAGTATTCAATCCAATTTATTTGATATTAATGGTTATCTTATTGGATAACTTTTTCTCTTTGTCACGAATTTTTGCTGTTTTTTTTCAAGATTTTTGCAAAGGGTTGTTTTGTGTTGTGTTTATACAAAGGTGTATTGTATAATGATTTTTATTAATTAGTATATTTGATTCTTGAATAATATACAGCCACATAGAACTGGTGATAAAGTTGAGCATATATTAAACAGTCCCATTCCAAAAGGCAAATTGTCACCTGTCTTGAATTAAATATTGCTAAAATAAGAGTTTTAGTAGAGAGCGGAAAAGATATGGAAGTTTTATAACTATACAAAATTTGTGTAAGATATAAACTGTAACAAAATATTCAATAAGAAATTAATTTATATATTTTTTGAGGAGAAATAAAATGATAATAGGAATAGATTTGGATGGCGTTATATATAACTCAGAATTTTGGCTTCAAGCCTTTACAGAAATTTTTGATATAGAAAACGGAGGAAATGGGATACTTGAACCAAGCGAAAATTCCATAAGTAAACGTTATGGTTGGGATGATGAATTTGCAAAGAATTTTAGGCTTAAATATCTACCAGTTCAGATGAAGGAATGCCCAATAATGCCTTATGCTAAAGAGACTTTACAAAAACTAAAAGACAGAGGTCATAAAATTATGATTATTACAAGTAGAGGCTCTGTCGATGAAAGCCATATTGGAATTACTAAGGATAGGCTATCAAAAGATAAAATTCCTTTTGATGAGTTATATTTTTCGAAAGAAAACAAAGTAAATATTTGCAAAAATAAACGCATTGACATTATGGTAGATGATACGCCTATCGTAATTGAACAACTTGCAAAAGAGAATATAAAGTGTTTATATTTTAAGAATGGTCCAACAAAGCAAATTGAACTTTATAATGTAAAAACTGTTTATAATTTTGGTGACGTATTTAGACAAATATATAATTTAGAAAAAGAAATATAAAAGAAGTGATATTATTACGAAAAAAGTTAAATTTAGTAGTGATACAACTGCACCTGTTTGTCCAAAAATTATGAAGATGCTTAATTAAATAAATTTTGCTGCTTTTGTTTTGTACGATCTAAATTTCACTATTGGATATCATTGGAATTCGCACAAAAGTTTTAGTTCCCTATTAAATTTTGGTATGGTATAATATAGGTTGCTAAAAAAACACATCTTATGCCAGAAAAAATAAGGCATTTGATATGTTTATTTTTTTTAAATTTTTAAACAAAAAATATCACAATTTTTTTATTTTTTTAAAAAAATGACAACTGTTGACTAACTATTTTTTTCTCTTTTCGTTTAAGTTGCCCTGTTAAAATATTCATGGAGGCATATTGTTTTTCTGTTACAATTAAGGAGCGTACAGAACCACTTTTAGGAACTTTACTTGACACTCTTTCTTCATGTAATTTTGCGGATTCAATTGTATTACAAATTCTTCCATATAGACTAAATTGAATCATATAAAAACCATCATTCAAAAGAAAGTTACGAAACTGAGTTGCCTCCCTTCGTTCTCTTTTACCTTTTACTGGTAAATCAAAAAATACTAATAATCTCATATATCTACTCATATCTATGAAATTCCAAGCCTAAAATTTCAATATTTTTTAAGATATCTTTTCCTTCTCTTAAGCTTTTAATATAACTTTCAACCAACATGTCTATCGCATTGCTTACCGTTTGCTTTTGGTTTTCTATTTTAACATCAATATTTATTATACCAAACAACTCACCTTTGATTTTTGTTGTAAGTTCTTGTTCATTTTTTAACCTAATTTTCACATACAACTCTACCAATGGTCTAAACACTTCAATCAAATCATCCGCCAAATTAAACTGATTATACACGTTATGATGAAACAATCCTAAAAAAGGTGTGAGGCCATGCATAACTATACTTCTTGAAATTAGTCCTCTTAGAATCGAATAGCCGTAATTTAAAAAACTATTAGTTGAGCAATCTTTTCTTCTTACAAACTCGCTTCCAAATAGCCTTTTAAAATATATTAAACTTGCCTTTGCCTCATTATTCGTAGAATCACCACTTGCTACACTTTCAAAAAGCGCTTTAAGTTCATCTTTGCCACCGCATAAATTTAAAACATCGTTCTGATTTTTTATCTTATTCTTAATGATTGTTTGCCAAAGGCGTTTTTTTAGGGGCTTGGAAGCATTGACTTGCAATTCATATTGTGAAACAGTTTGATAGTGCTTCATAAATGGCAACATCACACCACAAGGTAGATGTGTTTGATCACAAACATAGACTAAAATTCCCAACTCAGCAAATTTAGAGAGAGAATAAGTAGAAATAGTAGTGTTTAAGTTCTCAATCATGATAGCGTTGATATCTTCTAACGGGTAATCTACCTTATCCCCGTTATTTTCCAAGTATAGTTGATTGTTTTTGGTGTAAATATATGCATTCTTTGAAACAAAAATATTAATAAAGGGCATTATACTGGTTTCCTTTCCTCTTTTGGCGCCTTGTAAACTTTGCCCATTATATCTGTATAGTATTTTTCTAGGTTTAATAACGTTTTTACACCTAAACTAGATTTGCTATAACAATAATCATGCGTTAAAACTTTTATGGAGGCATTGCTTATGCATGTTGAGTTATAATAAACCAAAAGTTCATTTCCTTCAATTTTATCTGGTTTTTTAGAATTTGGATTTTCAAAAGTTTTAAATAAAACAACATCCTTTTTGCTTGTTATTTTAATTAAGTCGTTTTTATATAAGCTGAATTTAAAATTGAAAGAGTCATCGATAGTTGTCCAATCCTTGTCTAACTCAATAACCTTATTTGGCAATTTATGAGCATAAACATCAGACATATATACCGGGCAAAGATAAAATTTTCCCTGTTTTTCAAATACATCCACGCGGTGCATTGTGTCGTTTTTAGCCGCTCCATTTGGTGTTAACACGCAGTTACTTGTCTTATGATATTGCTTTACAGTTTTTACAATTGGACCATCCGATCCATCTTTTCTTGGTTTATAAAAAATCAATGATTCTGGAATTTTATTATTATTTTCCACCAAATAGTTTTTTAATTTTAAATAAAGAAGTCTGTCATCTTGAGGTCTATAATAGTTTTCTATTGTATAATCTGGATATCTGTCATCTTTTAATTTTATCGTTTCAGGATCGTTTGACACTTACATTCATAAGGAGGAGGAAGGCTTTTTCTTAATTTATCAATTCCACACTTTTCATATTCCTGCTTTTCTTCCGCAGTCAAAACTTCATGAGTAATTTTGTTAACAAATTTGCCATCCTTTTCATAAAATTTTTCTTTAAATTTGTTAAAGTTTGTAATCTTTTGAATCATACTATCATTCACGGTTGCAATTATGGTTGCATCAACCGCATGATGAATATCACCGTCATCTCGTATTTTATTAACTCCCCAACATTTTCTCAAATAGTTTGTAACCGAACCATTAACACTGTATACAACCTTTCTTTTGCCGTTCTCATTGTTTTTTATTGGCGACATTTCTAGAAAATCTCTAAATAATTCTAAAAGAAATTTTGACATATATCTTGTGTCATTCATATTTCTAGAAATAAACTCTTTTTGGTCCTCTTCTGTAATAGTTTCTTTTAATAGATATCTTTGTTTTTCTCTATTTTTTAAAAGCATGACACGCGAATTAAATTCGTTCCACCTCTGTTCATTTGAACCAAAATACTCAAAAGGAGTTCTGTCACCCTTATTTTGATTTTCATCAGATAAAACAAGGACTTTATTATTAAAACTATCATTCATACTCTTGCTAAATGGCAAGATATGATCTATTTGAAGATAATTTGGTTCAAAAATTCTTGCATCATCTATTGTCTTTCCGCTATACATGCATTTTCCATTTTGCTCTAAATATAATTTGAATTTTAAAATGTCTTGACCTGTAGGCTTGATGAGTTTAAACTCATCTTTCAAAATGGTGGCTATTTTTTCATTATCCTGAAATCTCACGTCTTGTTTTTTTGCAAGCTTATTTCTATCCCCTCTTGTCTTTCCAAGTTCGCGACCAAGCTCAATGGAAATAAATTGGGGAGAACCATATTCCTTAATGATTTCATTTAAAACTCTCAAGGTCTGATTTATAGACCTTTTAACAACATTATTTGTTATTTCACTTAACCTTTCATCTATCAACTCACCTTTTAAATATTTCATTTTTTCATGTTCAAAACTGCTATGATTAAATCCCGCATTTTTGCATGCAACATCATATCTTTGCCCTAAAAGCAAATTTTCCTCAATTTTTTGCATGGCTTTAAATGACAGAGAACCAAACTTATCAAAAGACAGCTCTTTAATTGCCTCAATTTGGTCTTTAGTAAGCTTAGACAAAATTTGATTTTGAGAAATATATTCATCTATCCTCGCGTCACTTTTACATAAAGACAACATAAGGGCAATCTCGTCAATAAGTTCTCTATTTTCAAATGAAGACTTTAACTCTAGCTTTTTTCTTATCTCGTAACTATTTTTCATTGAGATGAAAATTTTATCTTCACATTTTTTAACAAAATCACTTTCTGACAAATCATCGTCTTTGTCTAACCTATAGTTACACAAATTAAATCTTCCATTTTCGATATTTAATAATTTTCTTATCTTTGAAAATTTTATTTCTTTTTCCTCTTTGGCTAGCTCTATTAAAACATTCTTTTGATTAGGGCTAAGTTCCTTGCCTTCAATCTTTAGATTATTTATTTTAGAAAGTGCGGTAAACAATTCAAAAGTATATGAAGCCTTTGGCGCCCGTTTTTCGGAAGGAATAAAGGTGCAACGCCCCACTTCAAAAGATGCCGAATAAGGGCTTTGCTGTCCTGGTCCCTCATCAAAGTTTCTTTGTTTTTCAAAAATAAATATTAATCTTTCAATAAACTCATCTGTAATATTATTGTTGCCAAAAGATTTTTGTATATTTAAAATTTTTTCTAGCTCCTCTTTTAATTCCTCCCTGCCAAAACTATTTTTATATTCCCCTCCATGATTTCTGATGTTGTATATCAATTTACCACAACTGTCAATCTTATATTTTTCATCTTTATATAACATTTCGCCAATAGTTCTATAGTTTTTTTCTAGCATGTATGCCTTGTTTTGATTTATAGCTGAAAGTAATTTTCCATCTTCACCGCTTGTTTTAAGATTTTTTCTGTTACTTTTAAATCCACGATGCTTAAGAATGTTTAAAACTACTTTTGCTAGTTCCCCGTTTGACAACTTTCTGTCCAGTGCCTCTGCTCTAAGTTTATAAACATCAACTGGCAGCAAACCCTTTTGTTTGTCACCCAAATTCAAAACATTAACTTCATCAAATACACTTTCACCTAAAGAATTAGCTAATAATTTCCTAGCCCTTTCAAATCTAAATTGTTTTCTTCTTTTTCTTCTTCTAACCCCACGCTTTTCTCGTCTATTTTTAGCAGTGCTTTCTCCTGTTTTATCAACCTCATTTGGACTAAAAGTTCTAACACCCAACTTTATAATTTTTACTATTTCTTCACTTAAGGGGTCGATTTCTAAAAGTGAATATCCCACACTACCTATGCCTATGTCTAAGCCAATTCTATAATTTTTTAACATTATTTTCTCCTTTGTAAATTGATATAAAAACTTTTGTTAATCTGATTATATAAAATTATCTTTGTAAAACAAAATAATTACAAACTAAAAACAAAGAAATATCTAACATAAACTTAAAATTTAACTATTTACTATTTTAAGATTTATTTACCAACTTTTCTGAGTTATGAAAACGCATTCGCAATCATCTATTGAATCAAACCCTTTAAAATTAACTGTTTTGCAGATGTTTATAGTTCATTCACTTTGCCAAATTTCCAAAAAAATAAAGATGCCATCGAAAAACTCATGATTTTTTCTCGCAGCATTTCAAAGGCGATAACCTTTATTTAGAATTGAAATCACTCTTGACGATATTATAAAAAAAGACTGCTATAAAGCAGTCACTTACTGGATAATTCTTTCGAATTACCAACGGCAACTTATACAGTTGCCTTTATTTTAGTAACCTATTAAACTTTGGTATGGTATAAGTTACATTGTTTATTTTATAACTTTAAAAATAATTTGTCAATTAAATATCCCATATATCATTAAAATTTAGATTTTATCTTAGATTAATGGTAAAGCCGACTAAAAATTAGCCAATATTTTACATGTCGCATTTTAAAATTTTAAATTAACAAAAATTCTTACTAATTTTAGCTGTGTAGTCAATCAATTTCAAGTTCATCACTTTCAAAAACAGGGTCATTAAAAAACTCTGAAACGGTTATTCCCAAGGTTCTAATTATAAGTATTAGGGTTTTAACCTTGCAAGACTCTCTACTTCCGTTCATTATGTTAATCATGGTGCTATGTGGGATAGCTGCATTTCTTTCAAGCCTATATTGACTAATATTTTTTTCTTTTAAAATTTGTCTTATTCTTTGCGCAATTGCTCTGTTTACCTTCATTTCAACCTCTATGCTTATTTTAGCATACGCATTCAAATCTTTAAGTACTCATTTGAAACAATTTGAGGTTTAAATTAAACAATTAACTAAATTTAATATAAAATTAAAATTATGGTTTAATATATTCAATTTTTATATTCTTCTGTACTGCCTTTTTTACAGTATACTTTGTTCCACCAGGTTTGCCATCATATAATGCAAATACCAATGATGAATTATTTAACATATAGTTATTTCGGTCTAGCATACATTTGTTATTGTAATTATCATAAAGACAACGTACTAAATCGCATGAAGATAAAATTTTTTTATATCTTTTAACTTGTTCCAAATTCCAAAACTTATATTGATTTTTGCATGGTAATGCTGCTACTAATTTTATGTAAGGATATTTCTTTTTTAATTCTAAAATAATTTCCGCAAAAATTGTATCAAAACCAAGAGCCATTCCTGTAATAAAAATTTTATATCCATTATTTATAGCGATTTCAACCTTTTCTGTTACTCTTTTTTTCATTTTTAAACATCTCAAATCTTTTTCATTAAATCCCCATGGGCAATTTTGAGGTCGATATCCAGTTGCACATGCAGTATAAGAAGATTGAAGATTCATTTCTTCTTGTAAATCGTTATATAACTTTTCGAATTGTTTCTTTTGCATACATATATTATAGTGACATTAAAAAATAAGTCAAACAAAAAACACTTTTGTATACTTATTATTTTGAATGCGCATGCTAAAATACACTTAGGTAGGTTAAAATGAAAGTTAACAAAGCAATATCTCAGCGAATTAAAAAGATTTTAAATGAAAAAAACATAAGTCAGTATAAACTTGAACAAAACGCTGGTATTCCGCATAGCACAATGATTAGTATAATGAATGGTAATAGAGAGTCTTGCAAGGTTAAAACTCTAATACTTATAATTAGAACATTGGGAATCACCGTTTCAGAATTTTTTAATGACCCTATTTTTGAAAGTGATGAACTAGAGATTGACTAGTCACTGATTGTCTTCAAAATAAAAAATTTCCTTCCCTTTTGATTTTGCATATTCAATTTCATTTTTTGTTGAATTACCTATGTAACCATTTTTATTCACAACAAAAATTGCATCGCTAATATCAATTTTTTTCCAATGGGCATTAACAACATTTTCTATTTCTTTTTTTGTTGTCTTATCTAAGTCAATGCCATATACGCATTGAATTACACACCAACCATACTGCTTTTCTAAATTACTTGCAATAGAAACCATTTCTTTTGCAAATTTCATGCTTCCGCATATCGTCACAACCTTAATTTCCATGTCCGCACTCCATCATTTTGAATATTACTTAATATACTATATCATAATAAATATTGTAGAGCAATTATAATATATCTGTAGCTTAAAATTCTAAAATGTTATTTGACTAAAAATTTTATTTATGGTAAATTTATTATTGAGGTAATATTATGAACGAACAAATTAAAAACATTTACAACAACTACAATAAAGAGATTAGTAAAAGCGAACAATACAAAAAAAATAACATGATGATTGAAAATAACAATGTTAACTTACAAGTTAAACTTGGCAAGTTGGAACAAGAACTATATATTGCTACTGGTGCCAAAAAATTTGACTATGGATATAGTTATGATAAATATAGCGCTAAAACTCTTGAAGAATTATTTGTAACAATTAAAAAGGCAACCGTGAGATTAAATTTATCAGACAAACAACGTGACAAAAATTATCTTTTTTTGGATGAATACGCCTATTACATGCATCAATGCGAATTGGCAATAAATAATGCCAAACAACAAAATAAAGCACTTTCATCGAGCAATGTTTTAAGAGAGGATATTTATTTTATTAAATCAATAAATAAATCCAAAGATAAAAATGAAATTATAACCACCCTTTCTTCAAAAGAAAATGAAAGTAATGAGGTGTTGGCTCTTAAAGGCGTGCTTGATAGAATTGATAATAAAATAAAAATTGCAAATAGAATGTTAAATAGTCAATATGATTTTTCTAAATAATTAATTTATGTAAAAACTCTAGTCATTTGGACTAGAGTTTTTTAATTCTTATAAAATTTTATATTTTTATGTAATTTAATATCTTTAGTTTTCAATAATTTTTTAAATTGTCTGCTTCACAGCTTATGTTATTTTTGAATTATTGTTATGGGACAAATTAAAGCCTGAATTTAGCTTAGTTAATTCCACAAATTGTTTTTTTAACTTAGCTAAATAATAAAAACAAAACCCTATTAAAACGGAACTTTAAACCCGTTTTAATGGGATTTTTTTATTCTCTAACAAACCTATCTTCTTCAAAAAATATATTTATTCAATCTTCTACTCCCACACAACCACCTCAATCTCAA
>CALKLQ010000017.1 GCA_937992055.1 uncultured Clostridia bacterium
TGATGTACCTTTTACAGACTACACCTATAATGGTTTTATTAATTCAATTCCTTTGGGTCTTGATTTAAAGGGTGGAGTGTCTGCTGTTTATGAGGCTTCATTGCCAGAAGATGACAATTCAGGAGATTTAAATTCTGCAATTAAGGCAACGGTTTCAAGGCTTCAATCTCTCTTAGAATCAAAAGGATACAAAGAGCCATCTGTTGCCAAACAAGCAAAAAATAAAATTAGAATTGAAGTGGCTGAAAACGTTGAAAATGATGAGTTTTTTGAGCTTATTGGCAAACCAGCTAATTTAAAATTTACCAAGGAAAACAACCCTGATGCGGAAGCTGTTATGACGGGAAAACACATTGAAAATGCAACAGTTGGTTATCAGAATAATGCTTATGGTGTTGTTTTGACCTTTACCGAAGAAGGAACAAGATTATTTGCTGATTTAACTGAAAAAATTTCCGGTAATAATGGCACTATTTACATTTATATTGACGGAGAACAAATTTCAGGCATGCAGGCAAATGGTGCAATTACTAGTGGTTCAACTTTTATTTCTGGGGATAATATGAATGACCCAGATTCCGCTAATGAATTTGCAATGAAAATTTTGAGTGGTGCATTTAACACTCAATTAAAACTTGTTGAAAACAATAATGTAAGCGCCTTATTTGGTAAAAATTCACTTTTACTTTGCTCTCTTGCCATTTGTGCCGTAGTGTTAATTTTAATGTTAGTTCTTTATATCTTGTATGGTGAAATGGGGCTTGTAGCTAATTTTTCTACCTTAATGTGGGGCATATTGTATTTGTTTTTCTTGCAGTCAGTTCCGCTTGTTCAACTAACAATTTCTGGTTTTGCTGGTTTGATGATTGCTGTTGTTGTCCTTTTTTCCGCTCATATGTTTATGTTTGAAAACATAAAAAGTGAGTATTCACTTGGCAAAAAAATTCCAATGTCATTTAAATCTGGAGGAAAGAAATCTCTTCCTATAATAGCGGATACTCATGTCGCAGTTATAATTGCTTCCGTGGTTTTATATTTGGCTGGAAGTGCTGGAGCAAAAAGTTTTTCAATTGTGCTTGTGATAGGTGTTTTGCTTTCCTTGTTCTTTTCAATGGTTGTTACAAGATGGTTGCTTAAAAATTATTTGCCTCTTAATAGCACAAACGCAAAAAAACTTAGACTCAAAAGGGAGGCTAATGTAAATGAGTTGTAATTTAAAGAAAAAATTTGAAAATAGTAAATTTGATTTTGTTGGCAAATTTAAATATATGATTATTGCGCCAGTTGCAATTATGCTTGTAGCTCTTATTGTACTTTGTTGTATAGGTTTTAATAAGGGCATAGAATTTACAGGCGGAACAATGGTAAATGTTTTTGTGGGTGAAGAACTTGAACAGAACCAAGTTTTTGAAAATTCAAAACAAAAGATTGACCAAGTTTTAAATCAAAATGGTTTAAAGGCAAGCATTTATCAAATCAACACAACCGATGTTGGTCTTTGTTTAAGTGTTAGATATCAAGATAAAACTGGAATCACTGAAGCTGAAATGGAAGAGCTAAACACAAAGGTGACAAATGAACTTTTCACTGCTTTTGGGTACGATAAAGAAAATGTTGAGCAAAAAAACTATGTGCTAGGCAGTCAAAGAATAGATGCAAGTGTTGGAAGTGAACTTTTGGTTAATTCATTGACCGCTATTTTAATTGCCTCTGTTTTGATTGGAATTTATATGTTATTTAGATTTGGTGTAACTTCCAGTCTTTCAGCCTTTTTATGTGTTGAACATGACATACTCATTGCTATTTCAAGTGTAATTATATTTAGACTAGAACTATCTTCAAGTATTGTATCAGTTTTAGTTGCGGTTTTGGCATTGTCATTCTTTAATAATATACAGTTATTTAGCACTATAAAGCAAAATTTAAAGGAAGAAGCCTTAAATAATAAGTTTGTGGCAAATAATTCTATTAAACAAAGTTCATATAGAATAATATTAGTGACAAGCTTTGCTATAATTGGATTCTTAGCATTGTCTTTATTTGGTATAAAATTTGCTTTGACCTTATCTTTGCCTGTGCTGGTTGGAATTTTAGCTAATTTATATTCAACTTTGTTTTTGGCTCCGGCTCTTTGGGCGTTTGCATATGTTCCAAAAAAACGCAAGGTCAAGGAAGTTTACAAAAATAAGGAAAATGGTGTTGTGTAAAAAAAGGACTTGTTCCTTTTTTTTCAGTTTTAAAGAAGTGTTGGTTTAATTTAATTGTTAACAAATAATTTTAATTTATTTGCTTTCTAACATTTTTCTTTAGTTTGACATAAAAAAGAATGATAAATTATGATAATTTTTTGCCATAGATAAGTTGCTTTAAATTCTTGTTTATTGTATGATTATAAAGAAAACTACAACGTTTTTACTAAACATTTTTATTTAATTTTAAGGAGAAAGTATGCAAGACGAACAAATGGTCAAAGATATAATGGAAGGTTATAAAGAAGATGTTAAAAAGGCAGAAGTCTTTTTAAAAAATGAGTATGCAATCATTAGAGCAGGTCGTGCAAATCCACATATTTTAGATAAAGTTATGGTAGATTATTATGGCGTTATGACACCTCTAATTCAAATGGCAAATATTAACATTCCAGAGGCAAGAATGCTCACTATAAGTCTATGGGATTTAAATGCAATGGGCGCGGTTAGAAAAGCTATTCAAAATGCTGATTTGGGCTTGACCCCTTCTGATGACGGAAGAGTTATTAGGCTTGTTTTTCCAGTCTTAACTGAGGAAAGAAGAAAAGAAATTGTTAAACAAGTTAAAAAGCTTTGTGAAGAAGCAAAAATATCTGTAAGAAATGCTAGACGCGATTGCTTGGAAATGTATAAACAAATGAAAAAAGACAATCAGTTGTCTGAAGATGAATTAAAAACTTTAGAAACTCAAGTTCAAAAGATTCTTGAAGGAGTCAATGCTAATTTGGATGATATTTGTGCTAGCAAAGAAAAGGAAGTTATGGAAATTTGAGTTATAGAAATTTAATTGGAAAACCACTTTCAGAAGTTATTAAACAACTAGAAAATTATAAAATTATTAAAAATAACTTTAATGTTGTTGGAGATGAACTTGTTACAAATGTAAAAGAAGAAGTAGGCAATTATCTTGTCCTTACTACTGGTGAATTTATTTTTAATTTAAAAGGGAATTAAGATGGAAACTGAGAAATTGCCAAGGCATGTTGCCTTCATAATAGACGGGAATGGAAGATGGGCTAAAAAAAGGGGATTTCCTAGAAGTTATGGTCATAAAAAAGGAACTGAAACTTTAAAAAAAATTGTGCTATACGCAAAAAAAATAGGTATAAAAGTGGTTTCAATTTTTGCTTTTTCTACTGAAAATTGGAAAAGACCAAAAGAAGAAGTGGAATATCTTTTTAAATTATTCAAAGAAGCTGCTGAGGAACTTTTAAAAAAAGATAAATTTGATGGCGTTTGTTATAGGCTTATGGGTGATAAATCTGGGCTGCCAAAAGATTTTTATGAACTTGCTATTATCTTAGAGGAAAAAACAAAAAATAATAGCGATTTTATTGTAAATGTTGGTATAAATTACGGCGGCAGAGATGAACTTTTAAGAGCCGTGAACAAAATATTAGAGAGTGGGAAAAAACAAATTTCTCAAGATGAATTTGTTAGCTTTTTAGATACTAACGGACTTTGTGACCCAGAACTTATAATTAGAACAAGCGGTGAACAAAGAATCAGTAATTTTATGTTATATCAAATGGCATATTCTGAGTTTTATTTTCCTAAAGTTCATTGGCCTGACTTCAATAAAAAACAATTTGATAAGGCTTTAGAAGATTATGCTCAAAGAAACAGAAAATTTGGTGGTTTAACGGAGGATAAATGATGAAACAAAGAGTCTTAACTGGAATTACTTTACTTTTGATTCTAGTGGCAGTCTTTCTTGCTCGAGAGTTTTCTAGTTATTTTTTTGATGCCTTTATTTTATTAGTTTGCTTTTTGGGAAGTTTTGAATCAAGTAAGCTATTTGGCAAAATGGGGCTATATAATTCCTGGCTTATTGCAATGATTTATCCTATTTTGGCATATGCTTGTATTTTAATATCATTATTGTGTAAGCTTGCTTTTTACTATGCAATTATTATACAAATTGCTTTAATTCTTTTAGTTATTGTAGTTAGCTATTTAATTTTTTTATTATCAAAGAAAAAAAGTCAAAATGAAATAAAAATAAGAAACCTAAAAATTTCTTTGTCTAATTTTGCATTTAATAAATCGGTTCACACCTGTTTTGCAATGCTTTATCCAACTATTTTTCTTTTGCTTTTAATCTTATTAAATCATATTTCTTTAATGTATCCTAATTTAAATGGTTTGGACAAGCTATCTTTCTTTGCTTTGTTTATAGCGTTTTTAATACCTATTTTGACCGATACCTTTGGAATGATTGTAGGAAGTTTGTTTAAAGGAAAAAAGCTTTGCGAAAAAATAAGCCCTAAAAAAACTATTTCAGGAGCTGTGGGTGGGGTGGTGCTATCAGTTTTAATTATGGCATGCGTGTTTGTTATTTTTGATGCAACGGCAGTCTTTGGTGAACTTTTTAGTACTATTAACTTACAAATTTGGCATATATTAGTTTTGACACTTCTTGCTTCTATTGCATGTGAGTGTGGAGATATCTTTGAGTCTTGGCTGAAAAGAAGGGCAGGCGTTAAAGATAGTGGGGAAATATTTCCTGCTCATGGTGGTATTTTAGATAGGTTTGACTCACATGCTTTTAATGCTGTTATTATTTTACTTTTCTTTGTTATTATGCTATAAATATGTTTAAGTGCAATGTCTGAATTTATTATAATAAGCTAATTTATTAAAAACTTTCTATTGATGAGTGATTAAAAATACCTAGTTGTTATTTAAAAGGAAATAAAATGATTGGTTTGAATTCTTTGTCGTCTGTGCTAAGTACGATTTTATATATTGGTCTTGCAATTATCATTCTTCTTCTCATGGTTTTGATTCATGAAACAGGACACTATGTTGCTGGACGAATTTTAAAATTTAAAATTAATGAGTTTTCTATTGGCTTTGGAAAGGCAATTTTTTCTAAAACTAATAAACGTGGAGAAAAAATTTCCTTAAGGCTTTTTCCTTTAGGAGGATATTGTGCTTTTGAAGGTGAAGATGATGATGGTAAAAGTGAATTAAAAAAAGATTCTTTTAATGCTCAAAAACCATGGAAAAGAATCATTGTTTATTTGGCTGGTGTTGCTTTTAACTTGATTTCTGCGGTTATTTTTTCTTTTATTTTACTTGTGAGTTTTGGTTATGACATCCCTGAGGTTTCCGCAATTGATAATAGATATTTAAATTCTTCCGCATTTCAAGTGGGAGACGCCATTTATGAGGTAGATGGCATTAAAATTGATTTTATTAAAGAAAATACTCTTTCTAAATTGTTAGGAAAATATGAAGAGGGAGAGCAGTTTGATTTGACAGTGAAACGTGATGGAGAATTTGTTACTATTCAAGTTTCATTGCAACAAGCATTTGATGAAAGCAATAAACTTTTATTCGATACAGATGGCAATCCTGTATTAAGACTTGGAATTTCTACAACCTCCCATCCTTTAAGTTTTGGTGAGGCGCTTGCAAGATGTATTCCATTTACAGCAGGATTGGTTTGGATGGTTTTAAAAAGTTTTTGGTTGTTGATTACCTTCCAATTGCCATTAAATCAAATAGGAGGCCCTATTACAACTGTTTCTGTAATCGCATCACAAGCTTCTCAAGGTCTGTCTACTTTGTTATTCTTGTTACCTTTAATTGCTGCCAATTTAGGTGTTTTCAATCTTTTGCCATTCCCGGCTTTAGATGGGGCACACGTGATTTTTACTACTATAGAATGGATAAGAAAAAAACCTATTAATAGAACTGTAGAAGGGTATATCCATTTTGCAGGACTGGTTATTCTTTTTGCCTTTGTTATTTTAGTGGACATATTACATTTTGTGAGTTAAAAAAATGGAAAATTTAACAAAAGAAATTAACAAACAATTTAAAGATAAATATGAGTTTTTAAGACTTTGGTCTTGTGTTTATGATACAAAAGAAAAAGTCTGTAAGCTCATTTTTCTTTTTCCAGAAACAATATCTGAAATTACAGAAGAAATGAGAAGGGAAATAGAAGATTTTTTATTAAAATTGTTGTCTTTAAGTGGAAAATTAATAGTTACTTATAAAAAAAGCTTTTTGCATGAAGATTTAATTCAAAAATCGGTTATGACTTTTTTTGAAAAAAATTATATTTCTATCTCATCTGAAATTCTCCAAAAAGATGTTGAAGTTTTGAAACAACCTAATCAGGTTGTTGTCAATATTGCTTTACACAAAGAATTAAAAGAATATTTTTTTGATAATAACATTTCTAATGAATTAAGAGAATATTTGGAAAAAATCTATTATTCTAGTTTTATTATTCAAATTATTGAACTTGAATCAGTGCAGGATGATATTCTTTCTAATAGAAAATATTTTATAAAAGAAGAAAGAAAAGATAAAACAGTTCGATATAATGTAAAAGAAAATATTGTTCTTCTTGGTAAAGAAATTGTTCCAATGCCAGAACTCATTGCTAATCAAAGCGAGGAAAAAACTGGTTTAATTTTGGCTGGAAAAATAAAAAATATTGTAAAGAAAACTTTTAAATCTAAAAGAAACAAAAACAAAGATGTGGACAATTATTACTATACGTTTGATATAAACGATACTACTGCCACTATAGGTGCAATTCATTTTTCTTCAAAAACTAATGAACCTAAATTAGATAAGCTACAAGAAGATTCCACCTATTTGTTTTTAGGTGATTTACGAAAAAATAATTATAATAAACTTACTTATTACATTAAAAGCATTAGCTATTGTATTTTCGATGAGGGGGAAATTGAAAAAGGGAAAAAGGCTAATGAGGAAAAAATAGAATTAAAAGACGCTTATCAATATGTTTTTCCTAAATCATATGTTAGCACGGTTCAAGAATCTCTTTTTGATTCAAATAGCGATTATAACGATTTTATTTTACAAAACGATTTTGTTGTTTTCGATGTTGAAACAACAGGCTTGGAACCAGACACCTGTGAAATTATTGAAATAGGAGCAATCAAAGTTGAAAAAGGTAAATTGACTGATACCTTCCAAACCCTTGTTAAACCTAAAAAAGAAATTCCTTCTTTAATAACTGATATAACTGGAATTGATAATGCTATGGTTGCTGATGCACCAAATATTAAAAAGGTGGTGGCAGATTTTGTTCTATTTTCAAAAAACTGTGTGCTTTCTGGCTATAACGTAGGTTTTGATATGCGTTTTTTGCAAAATGCGGGAAAAGAAATTGATTATCATTTCGAAAATCAGGTAGAAGATGCCATGGTGTATGCTAGGAATAAACTCTTTTTAGGAAATTATACCTTAAAAAACGTAGCAAAGCATTTGAATGTTTCTTTAAAAGAGGCACATAGGGCTCTAAATGATGCTATTGCGACTGCTAAAGTGCTTTTAGCACTCAATAAAAAATAATTTTAAAAAAGTAAAAAAATGCTTGATAAGTTAAACGTTTAATGATATACTATAAATGCTAGATAAAGAGTGGGCGGTTCGCCCACTCTTGCTATTAAAGGGAGGTTTTATGGCTGGAGTTGTTGAAAATGCATGTCAAACTTTAATACCTAAAATTCAAGAAATGGGGTACGAAGTTGTTGAAATTGAATATGCAAAAAAAGTTGATGGAATGAATTTAACATTTGTTATAGATTGTGACAAACATAAAATTGCTATTGACGATTGTGAAAAGGTTCACAAGTTTTTAGACGAAGAACTTGATATATTGAACCCTACAAATGACTCACCTTACATTTTAAATGTTGAATCTGTTGGGCTTGATAGGCCTATTAAAAATGAAAGAGATTTTGCTAGAAATAAAAATAAAGAGGTAGAAGTCAAATTGTATGCTCCTTTTAATAAGAAAAAAATTTATCAAGGCAATTTATTTGATTTTGATGATGAAAAGGTTGTAATTGAAAGTGAAGGGCAAAAAATTACATTTGATAGAAATGCGGTAAGTTTAATTACTCCAATAATAAAATTTTAAAAGGAAAATGAAAATGATTAACAAAGATTTTTTTCAAGCTTTAGATGAACTTGAACAACAAAAAAAGATTAACAAAGAACAATTTGTTGAAACGCTTGAGTCAGCACTTACTTCTGCTTACAAAAAAATGTATGGCGAGGCAAAATCTGCCATGGTGAAACTCAATCCAGAAAAATGCACAATTAAAATTTATAGTTACAAGACCGTTGTGGAACAAGTTGAGGACTATGACAAAGAAATTTCTTTGGAAGAAGCTCAAAAAATTAAAAAATCTTATAAACTTGGCGATACAATTGCTGAGGAAGAATCTACTAAAGAATTTGGAAGAATTGCTGCTCAAACTGCAAAACAAGTTGTTATGCAACGTT
>CALKLQ010000018.1 GCA_937992055.1 uncultured Clostridia bacterium
CCCCCACCTTAGCAGGGTGGTGCTCTAACCGACTGAGCTACATTCCATTATATTTCAGAACCCTTTTGGACCAGCCACCGCGTGTTCTTTGTAAAAGCGGGAAATCTATAATTCCATAAAAGTAAAATTTGGTGGAGATAATCGGATTCGAACCGATGACCCCCTGCTTGCAAGGCAGGTGCTCTAGCCAGCTGAGCTATACCCCCACATCAATGTGCTCAATTATCTTATCATTTTATAAGTTATTTGTCAATAAATTTTTATAATTTTTTTAATATATCTTATATCTTCATAAAATCATTAATACTAAAGGATAAATATTTTTAAAAATGCTTAATTATTCTTTTAAACTTTTAACCAAAATATTTATTAAACTATATAGATTTAACAAATTGTTTCGCCCAACTTTTTTGAACTAAGCATGTTAGCAAAATTTGTTTTTTAATTGCTATTATCTTTATTGTTTTTAAACAAAAAATAAATAAAATCTTTAACCTGTTATCAATATTAAATTTTCATACTAGAAAAGGCTAGAGAAGTTGCTTTCAGCAATAGCAATCTTTGATTGCTGGAAACTTAAGTTTCCCCTTCTCTAGCCTTCTTTTAGCGTCATTTAATAACAATTAATAATTTTGAGAGCTTAGGCAAAAAAGCTCAAACTGAAGAGAAACAAGCAAAACAAGGCGCGAAAAATAGCACAAAAAGTTTAGTTGTCCTAAATGACTATTTTGAGATATTTTACAGTAAGCACTGTTAATTTATGGTCACGACGTTTGTCTTCAGTCTGAAAAATTAATAATTTTGTTCAACATCTGACTTTTGCTTGTTTAAATTTTTCCAATATTGAGATTTTTCAATATATAGTTCATCATATTTTTTTGCATTTTCTAAGCTTGCATTCAATTCATCATTAATAATTTTGTATTTAACAATGTTTTCACAGATTGGTTTAATCATGCTAGTAATTTCATATTCTTCAACCACCTTTCCATTAGCAAGCATGGAAAATCCTTTTATAGTTTTAAATGAAGGAGTTTTTGAATAGTATCTATCCAAAATTTCATTATCAGCAGATCCATTCAGAGTAAGTAACAACATTTTTATTTTTTCTATATCATCATCTGACAAATAATTTTTTAAAGATTCTAGTTCTAAATTTATTTTTTCATCAATTATTTTTATTAATTTTTTACTAGCTTGTTCAAGGCCAATATGTTCCTCTCTCATCATTTTTTTTAAAATTTCATTATAATTCATAAAATCATCCTTTTGTCTAAATTTATTTTTAAAATATTTATGCAGTAAAATCCCCTCAATAGGGGAAAAATAATTTATGAATATAAGGTTTATTTTGCATAATGAATGCCTCCTTAAAATTACTTAATGATAATATAAGCCAATAATAAAGTCAATACCCAAAAATATGCAAAAATATCTTTATAAATTTTTAGTTACTTCTTTTTTTTATCAACTATATTATCGATGGCAATTATAAGGGCAATTAAAAATGGCATATCTTCCTCATTTGCTTCCAACTCAAACGCATCAGCAATTAAGGTTATCTGCCTTCTTATTGTTCCAATAACTTCACCATTTCTTACAATGTTAGACGTAAATGATAAAAATTTTCCGTCTACCATGATTTCATCTTGATAACCCTCTACAATAAAATCGCCCTTGACTGAAAAAAACTTATCTTTTATTTTCGCAATTTTATTTTTTTCATTATCGTAAACAAAGGCACTGTGAACAAACCAGTTAAACCATTTGTTTCTAACAACAAATAAAACATTTCCATTTAAATCACAAATCTTCTTCTTACGAGTAGGACTAAAAACCTTTCCTTTAACAATAAAAACTGGATTATTATTCTCATCAACAACCTTGGAACCTCCGCCCCAAGAAAAAATTTTGTTTTTAATGTATAATTTCATAACTACTCCTTATCTAAAAATTAGGAAACATATAATACCAATAATTAATGCAATCCAAACTAAGAGCTTAGTAATAATCAAAATTTTTCTTCGTTTTTTAGCCCTTGTATCAACATAGTATTCGTTTGTTATCTCTTGAACCTCTGCTTCAGACTCAATTTCAACTGCCCGCCCCTGGTCACTCAATTTATTAAATTTAACTTTAACCTCTGTTTTTTCTGCAAGCGCCACAATAAATTTACAATCAACTGCAATACATTTTTTGTTATAAGGAACATCTAAAATTCCAAACAAGCTTATTATAAAAAATAACATAGACATCAAAAACCAAAGTTTACCATTAAGCTCAAAGTATTTACAAATTTTGACTTCAACCTTATCTTTATCAAATTGTTGGATAATCTCAACATTTCCATATTTATTTTTTTTCCATTTCACAGGTTTATCATCTATTAAAATTACAGGTTTAACATTCCAAGCTCCTGTCATTTTCAAGTTCAATTGATTCATTTAATCACCCCTGCAAACAAACAAATTAATACTATTATGCTTACAACTAAAATAATAGCTGAAAACACGATACGCCCCATATGTGAGTTATATTTATCTAAAGCAAGAAGAATTATAGAAATGATTGAACAAGCAATTCCTACTATCAAGATATAAGGGGCAATTTTGACAACTATTTCTGTAACAGAAGCTAAAAATTCTGTACTGCTTTGAAAAAGTTGCATATAGTTTGGAACATATATAAGAATTATACCTAAAGTGCATAAAAGCCCTAATAATAAAACAATAAACACAGCTATTTGTAGCAATATTGAAACAAATGATATAAAACCAATTATAACGCATACAATTGCCAAATTAGAAAAAATTAGTCCCAAATGCACTAAATACATTGCGCTTAGGCTTTTTGCAGGAGGCGTTATACTTTTTTCAGAAAAAGAATTGTTATTTTTACTTATTTTGTTCATATATAACCTTTATATATTTTTAACATATAACAAAATATTTGTAAAAGAAATTTTAAAATAAAGTAAAAATAAGAAAAAAAATCAAATAAAAATAGTTAAATGCATAAAATTTGCCCTACAAATATATTATTTATCTTGTTTTTTCTTTTAATTTCTTCAACCGTCACCCCAAATTTTTGGGAAATGCTTTGAAGAGTATCTGCTGGTTTAACAAAATATACTTGATAGTTTGGAATAATCACCAAGTCCCCTGGTTCTATACTTTCCAACTTGTTATACTTTAACATTACAAATTTTGAAACGCCAAGTTTGGAAAATAAAGACTCCAAGTCGTCATGGCTGCTCACCTTGTAATATTCACCTTTTTTAAAATATGTAATTTTCATACAATATTCTATTCAATATTAAAAACTTAAATTACATCTAATTTAACCTTGTAATAATTATGGCAAAGACAAAATATTAATATGATATGGACTTTTGTCCAAAGATATAGGAGTTAGATGTGAAGTCTCTTTTTAAAGCCGTGGCGCTTATAACCTTTTTTTCAGTTTTGACCCGTCTTGCTGGGTTTTTATTTAGGATATATTTATCACGAGCAATTGGCGCAGAAGCACTTGGAATTTATCAGGTTTCTTTTTCCATATTTATGGTACTTGTAACAATCGTTTCGAGTGGGATTCCGCTTATTATTTCAAGAAACACAGCAAAATATACAACATTACAAGATAAGCAGGCAGAAAAAAGTCTAATAGGCGGCTCCTTAATTTTTTCTTTAGTTTTAAGCTTAATAGTTTGTCTTTTTGTATTGCTCTTTAAAAGTCTTCTCTCACATATCTTCACTGATGAAAGATGCATAAACATTTTAATTGTTCTTCTTCCGGCAGTAGTTTTTTCTGGTTTATACGGAACATTTAGAGGTTGGCTTTGGGGCAAGAATAATTACTTTGGAGTATGCATATCAGAACTCTTTGAACAACTAGTTAGAATTATAATATGCGTAATAATGCTTGGCACAACATTCACTGTTTTTGACGGAGCTACCACCGCAGCAGCATCCATGAGCATTGCATGCGCTCTGTCTGCAATTTTAATTATTATAATATTTTTTATCTGCGGAGGCAGGGTTGGAAAACCAAAAAACATGTACAAAGATGTAATAAAACCCTCAACTCCCATAACACTTGTTAGACTCGCAACCAGCTTAGTGCAACCTGTTATCGCCATATTAATTCCATTAAGATTGGTGGCGGCAGGCTTTACAAACGCACAAGCGATATCACAATATGGTATCGCAATAGGAATGACAATGCCACTACTATTCATTCCATCAGCAATCATAGGGTCACTTTCTATGGCATTAATTCCAGACATATCCTCAGCAGTAACCAAGCAAGATACTTCTCATATAGAAAACAGAATTACAACCTCATTAATTTTTTCACTTTTCGTTTCCGCCCTCTTTGTTCCACTATTTATAGGCGCAGGGCAACAAATAGGAATGTTTTTCTACGATAATGCACAAAGCGGAAATCTTTTAGCATCCGCTGCCTGGATTATGATACCAATTGGACTTACCAATGTTACCTCATCAATTTTAAATGCACTAGGACTTGAGGTCAAGTCATTAAAAAACTATATAATAGGCGCTATAATGTTGCTTTTATGCGTATGGTTTTTGCCAAAGTATATAGGTGTTAAAGCTCTTATTTGGGGAATGGGAATTTGCACAGGAACAGCTTCTATTTTAAACATTAGAATGATAAAAAAGAAATGTAATACAAAACTTAAACTTGTAAAACCACTCTTTTTGATGTGTGCACTGACCATTCCAGTTGCCGCACTCACCTCTTTCTTAGCTAACATTCTATCAAACTATTTTACTCTATTTTTTACCCTTGCAATAACTTGCAGCATAGGCGCTATATTATTTATTCTTCTTTGCATGGTGTTCAATCTAATTGATTATAATGCTTGGTTTGTTAAATTTAAACTTTTTAAAAACAAGAAATTTAAACTTCCTAAATTTATAAGATTTAAAATTAAGAAAAAAACTAAAGCAGATTCTGAAAGCTAGTGCCCATTACATGATGATAGGCTTCTGTAAAAAATCTAACCAAACTTAAACTCGCATTAAAATCTTCTATTTGATTTGTTGCAATTGTCGACTTAAGTCTAGCAATTTCCATTCCTATATCCTCTATATCTTTATGGTTTACTAAAACACATAAGTTACTTTCATTTTTTAGCCACATTTCCTCTAAATTTTCAACCATAAGTAAAATATCATAACTGTTTATTGCCTCTCTATCAGCCACCACGGTTTGGATTTCTGACACAACATTATCAACTTGTTGCAGATAAACATTGACTGACATTTCTTCCCAAATGCAGACCCCAATCAAAAAAAGCAATATAATTAATAAATAAATATATTTTTTTAACATCTTTTTGCCTCAAAAGTTTGAAATTTTTCACCTTTTTCTTGTACATAGACCATATTATCAGAATCAATTGTCAAAACCACGCATTTTTTCAGTGAGGATATTTTTGCCTTTTTGAGCACCTTATCCACAAAGCTTTTATCTACCTTAGCCAGTGCCAAATTTTCCTTCATGAGCGAACCTTCGCTTATAAGGGTAATAGGAATACTTTCATCCTCAACTTTCAGTTTTAAATCTGCATTTGTCACAGGCGAATAGTCAGCCTTTGGCATAACAGTAATAGTACCATTTGTTTCCATTATAGCATATTGAATTTGTTCTAACTTAAAATAACCCTGAGCTCTTATTGCCCCAAAAATGTCATCTATTGAAACATTAAGTTCTCTTAATGCCTCATAATCTACCCCATTAGGATTTACAACAATGATAGGTTTCCCGCTAATCAATCTATTAAATCTTATACTTTTTTTACTTATGAGTGTAATTATATAATGCGCTATAACTAAGGTGAAAAGAGGAACCACTCCATGAAATAATGGAACACTCATTTCCGCCATAGGAATTGTGGCCAAATCGGCGATGATTAGCGTTAAAACAAGTTCAAATGGTTGCATCTGCCCTATTTGACGTTTACCCATCAACCTAAATACCATTAGCACTATAATATAGATAATTATTGCTCTTAAAATAATTGTTAACATACCTTTATTATGTTTATTTAAATAAACAATATTCATATTTATTTTTCAATTAATTATGCTTTTTTAAAAAAAACTAGGCAAATATTTTGTCTAGTTTTTATTAATATAATGCTTTAGCTTTAAAGTGAGGCTATGCCAACTGCACCAATGCCCACATGAGCTCCAAAAACTGGCTCCAAGGCCAAGACTTTTGGCTCCTTAATTCCTAATATTGTTGACACCTTTTCTTTTAAAATTTCAATATTCTCAGCCTTATGGATGTATAAAAGATAAATCTTTTTAAAAGTCTTTGGCACCTGCATGACCATATCGCCTACCGCTCTAGAAAGCCCCAAAACTTTTTTTGCAACTGTAACAACACCGTTTTTAAATCTGAATATTGGTTTAATTTTTAAAATTGAGGCAAGAGTGGCAGAAAGGGTTCCAATTCTTCCACCTCTTTTTAAATATTCCATTGTTTCAGGAATAAAATCAACCTGAATTTGCTCTTGTATAATCTTAGTTTGGTTTATAACTTCTTCAAAACAAGCCCCACCCTCAATTAATTCAACAAGTTCTTCAACTAGTATTCTTCCGCCAGCAGTGCCTGTTTTAGAATCTAAAGCGATTATGTTTTCATTTTCAAAACTTTTAGCGGCTAGAGTTGCAGAATTAATTGTACCACTTAAAGATTGTGTTATTGTTAAAATTAAAATCTGTGCATTTTCATCTCTTTGTAAGACCCTTTTAATTGCATCTTTAAAGTCTTCTGGACTAGGTTGCGAAGTTGTTGGAAAACTTTTTGAGGCTTCTAATTTATTATAAAAATCACCCCAATCTTTTTCAAAGCCTTCGTCACGAACCTCATCATCTAAAATTAATTTTAAGTTTACAACCTCAATTCCCTTTTCTTTTGCAAATTGTTCCTCTATTCCAAATGTGGAATCAACTATTAAATGTATCATATCTAATTCCTTTTATTTAATATAATAATATATTATTTTTTTCTTTTCAGTACTTTTTTCAAAAAACGAGCAATTTTGACAATTTTAATAACATTTTATGACTTAGTTTATAAATATATAACCAAAGTTAAAACTTCTCATTGCATTTTTCGATTAAAAAAATTCAGGCTTCAAACCTGAATTTTAAACTAATTCTTCTTAGGCTTAACAGGTGGCTTTGCCACAGAACTTACTGTTTTCCTATCATCTTTTAAATTTTTAGGAGCAGTTGGCTTTTCCGGTCTTTTAGATTCAGGCTTCACTGGCGGTTTCGCCACGGTCCCTTTCTCTGACTTTTTTAAAGCTTCATCCGGAGTTTTTGTTTTAGGTTCCTGTTTAACCCCCTCCTCTTTTTTTACAGGTGGCTTAGGAGGGCGATTCTGCTGTCCCTTAAGATCTTGAATTGTTTTATCAGGTTTAGAAGGCAAAGGTTTTTTAGGCAAAGTTGTTGCCTTGTTTACATTTTTTTCTTCTGATTTATTTTCAGTAATATTTTGAAGAGTTTTTTCATCCACTATTTGTGGTTTCTTAACAGAAACATTTTCAGACTCAGATTGTTTTAAAGCCTCTTTTTCCATTTGAGATGCTACTATTTCTTTATTTATTCTTTCAACATTGTTATTTTCAATTATATAAAGTACTAATGCAAGTAAAATTAAAGATAATGGCAACAAATCTAAAAATACAAGAGTGTATTTTGATGAAAAAAATGTTATGCTACTTTTAACAAAGTTACTTTTTTCAACAAACTTTCCAATAATGGCATCTTTAACAATGTAATAAGATTCTCCCTCAAAAGCAACAATTTGCTCATTAGTTTCAGGGTTTATAGAAAATTCTGCGACTTTTTTAAATAAAATTTGAGAACCTTCTTTTGTTTCCTCTTCTGTTGGTTCAAAATATGCAACATACTCACCTAAATTAATCTCAGAAGAATCCACTCTAGAAATAGCAATTTTTTCACCATTTTTAAAGTCGTCTATATCCTCGCTTAAAGTTATAATACTTGTCTTAAAGAGAGTGGGAACATTTCCACTTAATTTTGTAGACAAAAAACAAATTGAGCATAAAATAGACAATAGTAAAACAGGAATTATAAAAATTTTAACTAATAAAATTAAAATCTTATAAAACTTGTTTAATTCGGCTTTTTTAATTGCAACATTTAATTTTGCCATATAAAAACTCCTTAAATTGAATTAAAAATGATTATAAATGTATCTTATTCTGTCGTAGATTTGTCTGAAAGCGCTTTAGGATTTAATGTTAATTCAAACCATGATGCCTTAAGGCAAGGAGTTTGATAACTTAATCTGCAATTAAGACGAACAAAGTATAATCAACAATTTATAATATTGTATATCATTTAAACGTTTTAGTCAAAGAAACAACTAAAAAAAAGTAAAACATTAGTCAATTTACATTTAAAACATTAAATTCCATATTTGTTTTACTATTTGATAAAAAGCATTAAAAATATTAAACATTATAAAGTAGCAAAAATCTTTTTTAAACCGGGAAGACAATTTTTTCAATACTTTAATCATCTAAATTGCAAAAAAGTCAAATATTTTTTACCATATTTTTTAGTTGACAAAACTTTAAAATTTTTAAAATCTAATTTCAAATCTATATCATGTTCTAAAATAATTTTACCATTTTCATTCAATAATTTTCTTTCATGAATTACTTCAAGCGCATTTTTATAAAAAATTAAATTAGCATAAGGAGGATCCATGAAAATAATATCGTAAACAAAATCTATATTGTTTAAAAAACTTAGATAATCACTTTTGAAAAGCTTATAATTTTTTTCCAAACCAGTCAGATTTTGTTTTGTAAATGATAAACTTTTTAAACTTTTATCCACAAAGTAAACAATCTCTGCCCCGCGCGACATTGCCTCTATACCAATGCCACCACACCCACAAAATAAATCTAAAAAAGTTAAACCTTCTATATCAAACAAACTAGAAAACAAGGCCTGTTTCACCATGTCTGCGGTGGGCCTTATTTTTTCGTCATTTGGAAAATTTAACTTTTTTCCTTTATATTTTCCTGCAACCACTCTCATATTGTGGTTATATCATAATTTAATAATATTACAAAATCATTTGTCATTTTTGAGATAAAATATTAGACTGAAAATCAGTTTTATTTAATAATTTTTGTTTTTGCTTTTGCAATGCTTGCTCTATCTGTAAATCTATTAGTTTTCTAAAAGATATTCCCTTTCCCTTCCATAAATAAAATGCCATAGAACCCGGTATTGTATTGATTTCGTTTATATACAATTCCTTTTTTAAATCATCCAATAAAAAGTCAATTCTAATTACACCTGACAAATTAAAAAGTTCATAACACATTGAAGAGATTTTTCTTATTTTATTTTCTAATCTTTTTCCTATTTTTACCTTAAGTATTCGTTTCTGACCTGATTTTTTGCCATTTTGTACATATTTATCATCAAAACTTAAAAACTTTTCCCATGTTATAGGTTCTTCCAAATCAGATGTTACAATTTCGCCATCAATTTTTTGTACAGAACAATTTATTTCTCTAAGATTTTGAACCGCTTCTTCAATAATAACCTCACCATCAAAATTAAAGGCAGTTTCTAGAGCACTGAAAAGTTCCTCCTTATTTGCTACCCTTGAAATTCCTATGCTACTTCCTAAATTTGCCGGTTTTACAATTAATGGATATTTAAGCTTAATGTTTTCAAATTCCATAATTTGTGACCTATTCAAACAGATATATTTAGGAACTGGAAAATTATATCTTTCAAACAAACGTTTCATAAAAATTTTATTCATACAAATACTGCTTGCAAGGGTATCACTTCCCGTTGATGGAATAGACAAGATATTTAACAAACCTTGCAAGTTCCCATCCTCTCCGAACGTGCCATGACAACAATTGACCGCACAGTCAATTTCTACTCTTTTTTGCTTTAAACCATTGTTTATGGCAAAAATATTTTCTCCAGCCAAAACCATAATGTTTTTATGTTTTTTTTCAACAAATGGCAGGTATGTTTGTTGCAAATGCAAATCATCACCAGTCCACCATTTATTGTTTTTGTCAATATATATAGGAATTACATTGTATTTTGTTGTATCAATATTATTTAAAACCTGTCTTCCTGTAATAATGGAAACATCATGTTCCACACTTTTTCCACCAAAAAAAACTGCAATGTTTAACATATTCACCTCAAAAATAAATTATGTAAAGTCCGCTATTACAGGCTAAAAACGCTTTCAATTTTTTAATTGATAATAGCTCTAAGCAATAACATATAATATTTATGCTGTTTTTTTTAAAATTGATAATGCTTTAACAAAAAATTTGTCAATTTAAGCAAAAGAGCATCTAAATTTTTAATTTATCAATAAACACTATTAATCTGGTCAATTTAGGTTTAGATTTTTTTAATTTAATGTTGACAAATATAATTTTTTTATAGTATACTTTTTATGTATGGTGAATGTAGCGTAGTTGGTTAACGCGCCAGATTGTGGCTCTGGAGACCGTGGGTTCGAGTCCCATCTTTCACCCCAAAATACCTTGCAATATTGTAAGGTGTTTTTTTATTGTCAATCAATTTTAATCCTATCATAACTTTTCGTCTTTTAAATACATGACAATTGCGTATGCCTACTCATTTGCAAATAGGCTTAGTTTTGTAAGAAAAATAAAAAAAATAAAATATTTTAAATTAACTTTTTAACTATTTCCAAAATTCAAGTCGTTAAAAAAATATGCTATAAAACCAAGTTTAAACACAAAAAAAAGGTTAAACAATGTTTAACCTTTTTTAACTGAAAATACATTTAAACTTTAATTAATTTCCAGACATTTTTGCAACTTCTTCAGCAAGATTGTCTTTTCTTTTCTCTAGACCTTCACCCATTTCATAACGTGTGAATCTTCTAACTGAAATTTTTTCGCCAATTTGCAAAGTTGCCTCATTAATAAGACCTTGAATTGTCATATCAGGATTTTTAACAAAATCTTGATCTAACAAACAAACGTCTTTATAGAACTTTTTAATTCTCCCTTCAACCATCTTTTCAATGATATTTTCAGGTTTACCCTCATTTCTAGATTGAGCAATCAAAATTTCTTTTTCTTTTTCAATAACGTCAGCTGGAACTTCTTGTTGAGAAACATATTCAGGCTTTGCAGCAGCAATATGCATTGCAATGTCTTTTACCAAATTCATAAAAGCATCTGATTTTGCAACAAAGTCTGTTTCACAGTTAACTTCAAGCAAAACGCCAATTTTTCCCCCCATATGAATATAGGAACCAACAACACCTTCCGCAGCAATTCTTCCTGCCTTTTTAGCAGCGGCAGCCATACCTTTTTCTCTAAGCCAAGTAGTGGCCTTTTCCATGTCACCATTACATTCGGTAAGAGCTTTTTTACAATCCATCATACCAGCACCAGTTTGAGCTCTAAGAGTCATAACATCATTTGCAGTAAACATAATTATTCCTCCTCTTTAACTTCTTTACTTGTATTTTTATCCGCCTCACCTAAAGCAGATTCTTTATTGCTAGGTTTTTTAACAGCTTTTTTCTTTTTTGCTGGTTTTTTCTCCTCATCTTTAGATTCTGCGAGTTCAATATTAGGCTTTACTTCTGCTAAAACGGCTTTAAGATCAACAACCTCTTCTTCCTCAACTTCTTTTGGTTTTACAACAGCACTAACACCCTCTTTTGCTTCGATAACTGCATCTGCTATTGCACTAACAATAAGTTTAACTGAACGAATTGCATCATCATTACCAGGAATCACATAATCAATGCCTGTAGGGTCACAGTTTGTATCAACAAGACCAACAATTGGAATATTTAAGTTTAATGCCTCTTTAACACAAATGTGCTCTTTGCTTGGGTCAACAACAAAAATTACTCCAGGAAGTTCGCGCATCTCTTTAATGCCACCTAGATTGCTTTCAAGTTTATCTCTCTCTGCTTTTAAGATTGCAACCTCTTTTTTAGGAAGAAGGTCAAACTCTCCAACTTTTTCCATTTGATTGAGTTTATTCAACCTTTCAATTCTTTTTCTAATAGTTTTAAAGTTTGTAAGGCATCCACCAAGCCAACGAGTGTTGACAAAGTATTCTCCACATCTTTCAGCCTCTTCTTTAACAGCTTCTTGTGCTTGTTTTTTAGTGCCCACAAATAGCACGCTTTTTCCTGCTGCAACTGTATCTCTCACAAAATTGTAAGCAGCGTCAACCAATAAGGTTGTTTCTTCTAGATTGATGATATGAATATCATTTCTTGATGTGAAAATGTACTTTTTCATTTTTGGGTTCCACTTTCTTGTTTGATGACCAAAATGCACACCAGCTTCTAGAAATTGTTTCATTGAAATAACCGACATTTTTTCCTCCTTGTTTTTAATCTTCCCCACACCTTCTAATACTCCGCCAACAACCTTAAAATAAAGGCAACCGCTGACGAATGGGCTATGGGTGTTAATTTGTCAATGAAATGACCGTTAAAAAGTATAACATAGCTTATAATCTTTTACAAGTTATTTATCAAAAAAAATTGGAGTTTACAAAAAAATAGTAAAAAAAATATATCAAAAATTACCATTAAAATTTCGCTCAAAAAGCCTTTTAAAAAAACGCTAACAATTTATGAGTTTTAAATTGTTAGCCATTCATCTTCGAAAAAAACTTGAGCAATTTGTTATACTCAAGGTTAAAATAAAAATTTTTATCTTTTTGAACTATTTAATCAATTTTTTTAAAAAAGAGTCTTCATATCTTTCCACATAGAAATAATCTAAAATAGATTTGCTCACATTATCAAAGCCATCTAACTCTCCAAGATTGACTCCTGATTTTAAATTTTTACCGTAAATCAATAATGGAACATATTCTCTAGAATGGTCTGTGCTTGGGGTAGTTGGGTCACAACCATGATCAGCCGTGATGATAAAAATATCGTCATCATCTAACTTAGGCAAGATTTTTAATAGGGCACTGTCAATCTCTTCCAAGGCATTTGCGTATCCTTGAACATCGTTCCTATGTCCAAATAGCATGTCAGTATCAACTAAGTTTGCAAAACATAGTCCTTTAAAATTTTTATCAACGCATTCTTCCAATGCAAGTAATGCGCTTTTATTATTCTTTGCAGGCAAAGCCTCTGTAATGCCTTGTCCAACAAAAATATCGTTGATTTTTCCAATTACAATAACATCATATCCAAATTCCTTAAGTTTATCCAACATGCTTTTTTGAGGAGGCAAAAGCGCAAAGTCTTTTCTATTTTCGGTTCTAACATAGCCATTTTTTGATTTTATAAAAGGTCTCGCAATCACCCTTGCAACATTGTATTTTCCAGTCAAAACCGCTCTTGCCTTTTTACAAATTTCATAGAGTTCTTCAAGCGATATAATTTGTTCGCATGCTGCAATTTGCAAAACACTATCTTGTGAGGTATAAATTATTGGTGCCTTGGTTTTTAAATGTTGGTCGCCAAGTCTTTTGATTATCTCTGTGCCACTTGCAACTTCATTTCCAATAAACTTGCAACCACAAACCCTTTCCAAATTTTCAATTAATTCATTTGGAAATCCATTTTTAAATGTTGGATAAGGATTATCTAAAACAATACCAGCCAATTCATAATGACCAGCAGTTGTGTCTTTCGCCTTTGTCTTTTCCCTCATTTTTGCATAGTTTCCAATGAGTGTGCCTTTATAATCTAAGTTTAAACCATCAATACTTTTAAGTCCCAAGGCAGACATTGTAACAAGTTTTATGCCTGTGTGTTCAAGAATGTGTAAAAAGGTGTTACTACCCTCATCACCAAATTCTTTTGCATCAGGAAGTTCCCCAACCCCAAAGCTGTCTATAACCGTCAAAAATATCCTCATATTTTACCTCTTAAGCCTTTTTTAAACGCTTATTAATCGTTTTATTTTTAACTTCTAATTTTAATTCATGTTTACTCTTAAATTTATTTTTAAGAGGGCCTTTAGCAAGTATTCTTTTTAAACCTTCAATACTAGGAGAACTAAGACGCATAAGCTCAGCCTTATTTTTGAGCTTTAACAATCTTTTTTGCTCCTCCTTGCCATAATAATTTAGCCAAAATTTCCAATAATTTTCCCTTCCAGTTTCATAAATGCTAATTGAAGCATTTACAATTTCTAGATAATTTTTATCCTTTTTAGAAGCATCCTCTGCTTTTAAATGCCCCCATAAAAATTCTTTTACCTCAGATTTTTTCTTTTTAGAAGTGACATCGTAAAAGTATATTTTATCAAGGTCATCCATATCTTTACCAATTTTCATACTTAAGCATTCTTCGTTGTCAAAAGGAACTAATAAAGACAAAACCTTTTTTTCTAATGAAATGGCAATAACCATATCAAAAATTTCCATTAGCTGGAAAAATATTAAAATGCTTAAAGGAACAATCACTAAAACCACCATTCCAATAGATGTAGAACAAAATTTTAAGACATCCATAAAAAAGTGAGAATTGATTGCATTTTTACCAACTACAAAATCATCTCTAATTAAAAAAGGATCTGAGCTACCATTAGAAACACCCTTAGTTTTGAAAAATCTAGTTCCATCTTGAGCCATGTAAACCGCCTCGATTCTGTGAAAAATAATTGAAGCTTTTTTAGAAATGGCATCTTCCTGCGTTGTTGTTCCAACAACACTTTTATCAGAGGTTATTTCGGGCAAATTATTAAAATCTTCTATCAATGTAAGTCTGCTTTCACTAGGGTCACTTGGGTCAAAAAAACGATAAAATGCAATATCATCACCAACACGTAGTTTTTCTGTATTGATTTTTTTAATCATTGTGTAGTCTCCAACGTTGTATCCCGCGTCCACCATACTACCAGATAAAATTTTAACAACAGAGAAACCTAAAATAGAAACCACCTTATTTTCGCTTTTTGCATTTATCATAACAAAACTTGTAAACAAGGAAAGAATTATAACTGGCAATAAAAGTATATCAGTTATAATTCCTAAAACCTTACTAAAACTAGTTTTTTCTTTCCCTTTTTTCAAGCTTTTCCCTCTTTTCCGCAATTTTGCTTCTTAATAATTTTTCATAATCATATTGTTCTTTCAACTTGGCAAGCTTTTTCTTTTGATAGGAAGACAAGTTTTCAAGCCAAAAATTAAAATATTTTTCCTCATCATCTGCGAACTTTAAAGAATCTTTTGCAAGTGCAATTTGTTTTTCATCATTTTTGTTTTTAGGCTCAAACTCCCACATATAAGCAAAAACTCGTTCTTTTTCTTGGGTTTGAGTTGTCGCAAAAAAGTATACCTTTCTAAACGTTTCCATTTCAGCCATTATATTGGCTTTAAGGCTTTCAGGAGAATCATAAGCCAACTCTCTAATAAAAACCTTGTTTTCTAAAATCATATTGTTCACCTGTTCGATAATGCTCAAACATTGAAATAATATTAAAATAGAAAGTGGAAGCACAACCAACACTATCATTCCTAAACTTGAAGCACAAAACTTACAAAAGCCTCTTACAAAATTTGGAGTGTAGCTATATTGTCCAACAATAAAATCTTGTCGCATAAAACCATCAGGGGTATCTCCTTCTGTTGCTCCAACCGTTTCATAATAAACACTGCCGTCAATAGTGCTAACTTTAATACTTTTAATTTGATGAAAATAAATTGCTCGTTTCTGTTTTTTCAAATCAGAAGATGTGGTTCTTCCATCCGGAGATGTACCAGTGGTTGTTCCATCCCATGATTCCTTATCCACTAAATGTTCTCTACAATCTAAATCAACCGGGTCGGCATAATTATAAAATGCCACGATGTCACCAACCTTAAGTTTGTCATAATTAGGTTTTTTAACAAAGACGATATCACCAACTTTAAAGCCCTTTTCAACCATACTATCTGACATAATTTTAACAACAGAGGTTCCAAAAAATGAAGGAAGCGAACTGTTCCTGTTAAAAAGCAACATACTAAACGAAGCCAGCAGAGAAATTATTAAAACGGGGTACATAATAATGTCCGCAATAATTCCTAATACCTTATAAAACGTAGGCTTTGTTTTTTTATTTGCCTTGATATTTTCCACCTAGATATTATATACTAACAAAAATTTTTTTCCAAACATTTGCATATATAATAAAAATTTATTTTTTTTGGTAAAGTTAAAGCTTTAAATATTACAATTAAAAAATAAATTATAATTAAAATAATAAAAAATATATCAATAAATTAACTGATATATTTTTTTTAATATTAAATATTTTTTTTCTTTTCAATTCTTTTAATAATAAATTTTAAAAGTTCACTAAAAGGTAAAATTAACAATGACAAACCTAAAATGATTAACCATGAAGAATAATTTAAACTTACAAGTGAAATGACGTTATGAAGTGGAGTGAATGCAATTATAACTAAAAATAATACTCCAACAAAAAATGCTCCAACTTGCCACATATTTTTAAAGGGATTATTTGAAAATAAATACCCCTCAATTCTAACAGAAAAAATATAAAATAATTGTACAAAATTTAAGGTGAAAAATGCCATTGTTGAAGCAATTTTATCATCATTAAATATTTTTAATCCAATTAAATATGAGCTTAAAATTATAATTGCTTGAAAAATTCCATTTACAACTATTGAAACTCCAATTCCATCAGATAACAAAGTTTTTTTACTATTTCTAGGAGTTTCATTCATGAGGTCTTTTTCTGCCGGTTCAAAACCCATGGCAATTGCTGGCAAAGAATCTGTAATCAAGTTTACGAACAATATTTGCACCGGCAATAGGAAAATAAATTGCGGAAAGGCAAGAGTTGCTATGAAAATAGACAAAACTTCAGCAAGATTCGCAGAAAATAAAAACTTTATTGTCTTTTGAATATTTTTATAGATTTTCCTGCCCTCTTCAACTGCCAAAACAATGGTCGCAAAATTATCATCAGTTACAATTATATCCGCAACCTCTTTAGTGACATCGGTTCCAGTTATTCCCATGCCAACACCAATACTTGCCGTCTTTAAACTAGGCGCATCATTGACACCATCACCGGTCATTGCAACCACCTTTCCAAGTTTTTTAAATGTTTGAACAATACGCACCTTGTTTTCAGGACTCACTCTTGCAAAAACACTAGTAGTCTTTAGTCTCTCAACAAACTCATCATCTGAAAGTTTATCAAGCTCAACTCCAAGCATAACCTCACTAATTGAACTAGCTATTCCAATTTCCTTTGCTATAGCAAAGGCAGTGTTTTTATGATCTCCAGTTATCATTACAGCCCGCATTCCTGCCCTATTACATTTCATGACCGCACTTTTAACCTCTCGTCTAGGTGGGTCAATCATACCCACCATTCCAATGAAGGTCAGTTCACTTTCCCAATCGTTTTTCGTTCCAACTTTATTTTTATAAGCAAATCCCAAAACTCTATGAGCCTTATCTGCCATTTGATTGTTAGCCATAGAAATTTGTGAAATAAGTTCATCTGTCAAAGGCAAAACATTTCCATCTATTAAAATATTACTACAAATGTTTAAAATATTATCTACCGCACCTTTAGTAAAAACCATATCGCCTTCATCGGTTTTGTTTATTGTTGTCATAAGTTTTCGTTTGGAATCAAAAGAAATTTCATCTAAACGCTTAAATTTGTCATCTGCCTGTTTTTTTGAAAATCCGCATTTTTGTGAAAAATAACAAAGTGCAGTTTCGGTAGGATCTCCAACAAAATTTGATTTATTTTGAACAGAATCATTGCAAAGTGTCATACACTTTATAAGCTCTAAAAATGTTGAATTGGTTGTGTTATTAACAGCTTCTGTCAATTGATTGTCATAATATAATGCTTTTACAGTCATTACATTTTGAGTAAGAGTACCGGTTTTATCAGAACAAATTACCTCACAACAACCCAAAGTTTCCACTGCGTGCAAGTGTTTTACTATAGCCTTTTTTTTAGCAAGTTTAGTAACACCCATGCTCATTATAATAGTTATGACAGCAGGTAAACTTTCTGGTATAGCGGCAACAGCAAGAGCAACAGCTATTAAAAACGCCTCAATAATGGGCTCTTCAGGCCTCAGAACCAATTCACAAACAAAGGTGATTATGGCAATAAAAAGAATTATAATAGTGATAATCTTGCCAACCACGGCTATATTTTTTTGAAGAGGTGTAACCTCTTTTTCAGTTGTGGCAAGAATATTTGCAATCTTCCCAATCTCGGTTTCAGAGCCGGTGGCGACAACAACACCAACCGCCCTTCCATTTGTTATAACGTTTCCAGAATATAGCATATTTTTTCTATCCGCCAAGGCCGCAGAAGATGAGCACTTAAATTCAGCAGATTTTGAAACCGCATTGCTTTCACCTGTCAATGATGACTCATCACAACTAAGGTTTGCACTTTCCAAAATTCTTAAGTCAGCAGGCACAATATCACCGGCTTCTAAAATTACCACATCTCCTTTTACCAAATGTGAACTTGAAATTTTAACAAGTTCACCATCCCTTAAAACCTTTGCATCTGGCTTGGTCAGTGATTTTAATTTTTCAAGGGCATTTTCAGCCTTATTTTCCTGCAAATAACCAATAATTGCATTAATTAACACTATCCCTAAAATTATAAGTCCATCGACTAGCTCACTTGTTTGATTTTCTTTAATTGCAACTGCAATAGAAATAATTGCTGCAACAATTAAAATTACTATCATGATATCTTTAAATTGAGCTAAAAATTTTAAAACCCGACTTTTCTTTTTTCCCTCTTTGGGTTGATTCAAGCCATCTTTTTCAAGTCTTAAATTTGCCTCTTTGCTCGACAATCCTTTTTTTGTGGTGTTAAATGTTTCAAGCACCTCAGTTCTTGAAAGTTCATAAACATTTTTCATAAAACTTATTATACACAAATATAAAAAAATTTGTCAAAGAAGAGAGGTGTTTTCCAACCTAAATTCTGAGTTTATCTAGTTTTTGTAAATAATATTAAAAAAGAAAAAAGCTAAATAAAAAATTGTCCACTCGAATAAGTAGACAAATCTTTGGTCCCACATAATAAAAACAAAACTCTAAAAAAGTTAAAACGCTTTAATTAAAAGAAATTTTATCTTTTTAAGTACAAAAATTTTAACGATATTTAAATTTTGCGAGCCAAAAGAGTAGTATAAACTTTTACATTAGTCTACTCTTAAAATTTCGCCCTTACATAAATTAATATTTTTATCACAAATTAGATACAACTTTTGTTGAACCAATCTTGCCACTTCAACGTTATTACCCATTTCATCTTCTAAAAGGTAATTGCATAGACTAAGATTCAAATTTTTGCCAAATGAAAGAACTTCGATTGTTTGAGAGGTAGAAAAATTGTTTCGTTGTTCTATTAATGTTTTGCCATTTTTTGTATCTTCGAGAACAACCCCCACAAATTTTTTTGTTGCAACCGGCATTGAAGATTGCAAATTTTCCTTATTGTCATCATTAAAGCAAAATCCAGTCGTATATTTTCTATGACTGCTCTTTTCTAATTCTGAATAAAGCTGGTTCAAAATTTCCGCATTGTCTTTTTCAAAACTAGTTAGTTTGCCATCAAAAGTATTTTCCTTTTTGTAATCTAGATATAAATCAATAGTACGCCTATATGCATTTGTTACATTTGCAACATAATATGAGGATTTCATCCTACCCTCTATTTTGAAACTGGAAACGCCAATTTCTATGAGTCTGTCAATATATTTCAATAAATTCAAATCTTTAGAGTTAAAAATGTATGTGCCTTTATCATCTTCCTGAACCTCGTAATTTTCACCCTGCCTCGACCTTTCTGTAACCGAATATTCCCACCTGCAAGCCTGAGTACACATTCCTCTATTTGAATCTCTGCCTGCAAGATAGTTTGATAAAAGACATCTACCAGAATAAGAAATGCACATGGCACCATGAACAAAAACCTCAAGTTCAACATCTTTTGAAAGATTTTCACGAATATATTTTATTTCATTAAAAGAGAGTTCTCTTGCAAGAACAATTCTTTTTGCACCCATTTTTTCAAAAAACTTGGCAGATTCCAAATTCAAAACATTTGCTTGTGTGCTTACATGAATATCTAGGCTGGAATGCTCTTTTATAAAATTAATTACTCCAATATCTGCAACGATAACTCCATCAACTTTGGCTTGTTCCAAAAATTTTAAATAGTCTTCCAATCCCACAAAATCACTTGAATGAGCAATGATGTTAATGGTCACATATACTTTTTTCCCTCTTTCATGTGCAATTGAACATGCTTTTAAAATTTCCTCATCAGAAAAATTACCAGCAAAGGCACGTAAAGAAAATCTTTGTCCAGCAAGATAAACCGCGTCAGCACCAAAATCTAACGCAGTTAAAAATTTTTCAAAATTCCCAGCGGGAGCTAATAATTCAACCATATAGATAATATTATATCATATTTTAACCGCTTGTACAATTAAAAAATTGCAACCGCATTTTATGAATTATATATTAGCTTTTCAAAAGTGGCGCAGCCACATTTTATTCATTCATTCGTGAGTGACTAACATTCAATTTTACGTTCTATTATTAAATCACGATATCACAACCGCTTTTGCGAG
>CALKLQ010000019.1 GCA_937992055.1 uncultured Clostridia bacterium
CGTGACCTGTGTTGTATGGTGGGTCTATGTAAATCATTTTAATTCTGCCATTGTAGGAATTTTGCAAAAGTTTAAGAACTTCTAAATTGTCGCCTTCAATATAAATATTTTTAGTTGTGTCCCAGTTTTTGCTTTCTTCTTTGCAAGGGCGTAGTGTTCCGGTAGAACGCTTTTGAGCAAGTTTTGTGGCTTCTGTTTTACCATTCCAAACAAAAGAATACTGTTCATTATTACGATTTATATTTTCGCCAAGCAACAATGCAAGTTCTTCAAAGTCAATTTTATCTTCCTTCACAATGCTAGGAAAAAGTTCTTTTAACTTTTCAATGTTATCCTTAACCAAATCCCTTGTCATTCCATCTAATTTTTCAATCATTATTTACTCCTCATCTTTTTTGTCTGAAATCATCTTTTTAATAACTTTATCAAAATCTGATTCTATTTTTTGTGTCTTATTGAATATGTCATATTCGTTCTCTGCTTTTTCTTTGGCGTCTAGTGTAGATATTTTTCCATTGTCTGGCAATATTTTATATTCATTAAATGTTAAAAACTTATCAATACTACCAGCGAATTGAGCCATTGTAAAAGTATTTTCTCTTTCTATTAAGCCTTCAATATAATCAAAATAACCCGACACAGTTCTTTCTAATTTTTTAATTTCTTTTTCCTGTAAATAATTTTTTGCTATTGTTGTATCAGATTTTAGTATTCTTCCATCTGGTGACTTTTTCCAAGTGGTTAAACCCATATTATCTTTTTTGTGGTCGGCATTTAAATAGATAATTTCTGCTGCGGTTTTACCTGTTATTGCATAATGGAATTTATTTTGAACTGTAGCATAAAAATCTTTCGCAGTTTGAGTATTATTGTTGTAATCAATACTGCATTCAGCAAATATATCAGTAATTTGTTGCCAAATTCTTCTTTCGCTTGCACGAATTGAACGAACTCTTTCTAAAAGTTCTCTGAAATAATCTTTACCAAATACTTGCTCGCCTTGTTTTAATCTTTCATCATCTAAAACAAAGCCTTTTGTCATAAACTCTTTTAAAACTTTTGTCGCCCAAATTCTAAATTGAGTAGCCTTTGCCGAATTTACTCTATATCCAACTGAAATTATTACATCGAGATTATAGAAATCAATTTCTCTTTTTATATCTCTAGTTCCTTCAGTTTGAACTATCGAGAATTTCTCGGTGGTTGAAGATTTTTCAAGTTCTCCACTTTCAAAAATATTTTTTAAATGCAATGATATATTATCTTTTGAACAGTCAAAAAGCATTGACATGCCTTTTTGTGTAAGCCAAATAGTTTCATCTTTAACTACAGCTTTAACTTTTACATCTTCATTTTCTACTTGATACATTAAAAATTGCATTTGTTTATCCATATTATTTACCTCACTTCAAAGAATAACATAAAATTGTTTGATTTTGTTATGTTTTGCGGATATTTGTTTAAAATATCATCAATTTTTTGTTTTGTTTCTTTGTTTATTTTTGATTTTTCGATAAACTCATTATCTCTAAGCTCAAAAAGTTTTTCGCTTAATTCAATTATTCGCTGATTTTTTGCAAGTCCTTGAGCAAAATTGTCACTCGCACTTGCATTTTTAACAATTTCTATTTCTCTTTGCAAGTCCTTAATTTCCTTTTCAAGCTTTGCTTTTTTAATTTCAGCCAGCCTTTTGATATGAAAAATAGGTAGTTTTAATTTTTTGTCTAATTCCGTTTTAAGTGGTTCAACTATTTTAGGAACAACAAAGTCAAATTGTTCATTTAATTTAGTTCCTATATTTGCTGGAATTTCAATAGGACAAAACTCTTCACAATCAAAAGAAAGTATTTCATCACAAACTTCATTAGATAGCATATTATAATCTAAATCAATTCCAATTAAATTATATTTGAATTCGATGTTGTAACCATAACAAATTTTTAGTTTATTACAAGATATATAACCTTTAAGTCCTTTATATTTTCCATTTCCATTTAATATCAGTTTAAGAGGTGTAATATTAGAACACATTTGCAAATTTGACAACATTTTTTGACAAGGCTCTGAGCTAATGGTAAATTTATGGTTTTCATCTTCAATTAAAGAGTATCGAGAAGGTCTTGCAAAAGGATTTTTTTCATGCCAAGCGGAAAAAAATTCAAAAACATTATCGTTAATAAAACTATCTTTAAAATAAAATTTTGCGAGTTCTTTTATCGCGCCATCAAGTTCTTTAACTTTTCTTTTGATAATCTCAGCCATATTTTGTGTTTTTTCAACTAGTGATTTATCAAAAGTATTAAATAACACGTCGTTAGATTGTGCTTTAATTTCATCAAGTTCTTGTTTAAATTCTTCACTAAGTTCAGAAAAATCTATTTGGACTTCTTTTTTCTTTCTAACAATATCAAGGGTGTTTTTAATATTTTCATCAATACTTCCATCTTCGGCACCAGAGATAACTGTATCACTTGCGCCTATAATATTTCCAGAAATATTAAGTCTTTTATAAAAAAGTTCATACATTCTAACATCTGAAAAGTTATTAGGACAAATAAAGTTAATTACAAATACATCAGTTTTTTGCCCAATTCTATGACAGCGAGATATTCTTTGCTCCATATCAAGCAAAACTTGTGGAAAATCATAGTTAATCACAAAAGCAGATTCCTGCCAGTTCAAACTCTCATTTCCTTTGTCTGTTGATATTAAAATACTAGCTTTATCGCTTCTTAAAAACTTTTGAATAGGCAAATCATCAGTTGTGCCATTAAAGGAATTTACTGAATAGTCAGTATTTTGCATTAAAAACTTATGTATATGTTCTTGCGTCTGTGTATTACTAGTAAAAATGACACATTTTTTAGCAATACCTTTTTTTGTAAATGTTGAGAAGGTTTGTTTTAATGCTTTTATCAACATTTCATCTTTGTTATTTTGAGTTATAGACGTTGCTATATCAAGCATTTTTTTAATTTCTCGAGATTCTTTCTGGTTTTCTTCGGTAGAATTTTTATTAAGTCTTACATATATTCCACTCAATGTTTTAGAAAGTGCATAGGCAGAAGAAGAAAGGGTTCCATAAAGCATAAGAGAAAGTTCATAAGGGTTCATCTCTGGAAAAGCTTGTCTTGTTGGCTTTGCAACATATTTTTCAATAAGAGAATAAAGTTCTTTTTCTTTATCAGTCATCTCATAAATTTGTGTAAGAATTTGTCTTTCAGTTAATTTGGTTTCAAGTTTAACTTGATTTCTTAATGTTCTAAAAGTATATGGTGCAATTATATCTCGTAACTCAGGATAATTTTCTGGTCTTCTAAAATATCTTTTATGAAATTCTTCATAATCAGTAAAAATACCATCATCTATAAAATTGATAAGTCCAAAAATATCATCTTCATTTTTTTGAATTGGTGTCGCAGTCAATAATATTTTCTTTGCATTTCCAATTACTGATAAAATTGCATCTGCGGTTTTATTTTCTTTTATTTTGTAACTTCTAAATCTATGAGCTTCATCTAAAATGCAAAGTTGCCATTCATATTGTTTGAACTTTTCTAGATTCGCTATTAAATAATCATAAGAGGTCAGTACTATTCCTTTATTAAATTTGCTTAAAGATGTTAAAAAGTCATCATTAGTTGGTCTTTCAATATTGTCTAACACAAAACATTTAAAATTAAAAGTTCTTACAATGTTGTTAAGCCAATTTGTTACTGTTGGTGTGGGCACAACAACAAGAATATTACTATCAGTATCATTATATTGAGCCAAAATAAGCAGTGCCTCCATTGTTTTTCCAAGCCCAGCTTCATCTGCCAAAATAAAACCTTTAACAAAAGGATTTGCAGTCGCAAGGGTGGCAGCATAAATTTGATGAGAAAAAACCTCAATACTACTTCTTAAATATTGTGGTACCAAATTTTCCATCTTACCTATTTCAAAGTCTTTTTCAATCTGTTTAACTTTATAGAATGCTTGTATATTATTGTTGATCATTAAATTTCCTTGCTTTTACAAATATTTTTATAATTGTATCAGTCAATTTCTTCGGTATTTGTATTGATTAAATATGTAAAAAAATAAATATTCCAACCTGTATTTAAGTTTAATACTAATTATCAACTTTTTTAATCTACTCCCCCTAAAAATTGAAACAAAAAACCGACTTTTAAGTTCAAATATCAAACCCAAAAATCGGTCTAAAACTGCCTAAACTATCAAAAGTGTCATGATCTCTGTACATGACTGTCCTAAACCGCTTGACAGAAACAAAGTATTGCGACGCTTATTTATTCTTATAAATTATTCGACGGCAATTTTCACACTCTACAAACCCTTTTTCTTTCAAACTCCCCATTGCAACATAAGATAAGCTCATCCTACATCCACCGCATGTGTTTTCCATTTCAGGCACAAATATTGGGAACATCTTATCTTGTCTTTTTTGTTTATATTTTGAAAGAAGGTCTGGTTCTATCTGTTTTTCTATTTCTTTTAATTCATTTTCTATTTTATTTATTATTGGTGTAATCTCACTCATTTGCTTGTCATATTTTTCTTTGTGGACCTTATGATTTTGCCTTGCCAAATTATAACTTTTTTTAGCGCTTTCAAATTGGTTTAAAATGTTATTTATATTTTCAGCAATGAAAACAAACTTTTTTTCTAAAATAGCTAGGTTATTAGCAATGGAGTTAGTCAAATGCTCATAAGTTTCTATTTCAGCCAAGCTAGAGCTTTCAAGCTTTTGCTTTGAAATTGTTTCAAGTTTACTCGAGTTCTCCTCAAAAGTTTTTACAAGTTTATTATATTCTGCCAACAAATCACCTGCCACTTTTTCAAGTTGCAATGACTTGTTTTGTGATTCTTTCACCTTGGCAATCATATCATTAAGGACCTTTTTACTCTCACTGTCATTGATTTTTCTTTCCAGTTTAATTATTTCAAAATCCTTTTTTTGATATTCCAAAAGTTTTTCAATATTCATATTTATCTCACTTTTAATGTTTTTTTTGGATTATAACACAATAATCACAAAAGCACAAAAGATTAATCATCCATAAAATCTGCAAGCTTTTTACTACGATTTGGATGTCTAAGCTTTCTAAGAGCTTTTGCCTCTATCTGTCTAATTCTTTCTCTTGTCACATTAAACTCTCTTCCAACCTCTTCAAGAGTTCTTGGATGGGAGTCATCAAGACCATATCTAAGTCTTATAACCTTTTGTTCACGAGGAGTAAGCGTGTCAATTATTGCCATAAGTTGCTCTTTAAGAAGGTTTTGGGTTGCAACTTCTATAGGTGAACGAATTGATTCATCTTCGATGAAATCTGCAATTTTGCTATCATCCTCTTCGCCTACTGGGTTTTCAAGAGATATTGGGTCTTGAGCAATTTTCTGGATTTCTGCAATTTTTTCAGGGGTTAGTCCCATAAATTCTGCAATCTCATCAGTTGTTGGGTCACGTCCTAATTTTTGCAAAAGTTGTCTTGTTGCTCGTGTAAGCTTGTGAATGGTTTCAACCATATGCACGGGAATTCTTATTGTTCTTGCCTGGTCCGCCATTGCTCTAGTGATAGATTGTCTTATCCACCAAGTAGCATATGTTGAAAATCTAAAGCCTTTTGTGTGGTCAAATTTTTCAACAGCTTTTAAAAGACCTAAATTCCCCTCTTGAATTAAATCAAGAAATTGCATAGAGGTTCTTCCCACATATCTTTTAGCAATGCTTACAACAAGTCTTAAATTTGACTCTGAAAGCTTAGCCTTGGCATATTCATCACCTTCAAGCATTCGTTTTGCCAAAACTATTTCCTCTTCACTTGTTAAAAGAGGAACCTTCCCAATGTCTTTTAAATACATTTTAACCGGGTCATCAACATTAACAGAGGAAATAATTTCATTTATAGTATCTTTATCGGTCTCTGGTTCAATGGCCTTAATAATTTTAATATTATTACTTTCAAGCGTATCAATTACATTTTGTATTTCGTCTGCCGTAGCCTCGTATTTTAAAAGCTTAAAATAAATATCCTCTTCATTCAAAGAGCCTTTTTTAGTTCCAATATCTAAAAACTTTGCTAATTCTGTCTCGATTTTTTCTCTCACAATAAATCTTCCTCCACTTTTTTATTCTTTAGTTGTTTTAAAACACGATTCAACTTGTCAGCAATTTCTCTACGCAAAGCCAAATCTTTTGCCTCTTTAAATTGACTACTTAAAAGCTCTTGTTGTTGTTTTAAATAGCCCTCACATAAATTCCAAACACATTCATCGTAATATTGTTTTGCATTATTGCCAATTTCGTCAAAATTATAATATATTATATCTTTTATTACTAAATCTTCATCAACATCAATATTATTATAAACGTCACTGACAGTAATTTGCTTATTTTTTCTTTCAAATTCTAAAATCAAGTCATAAAGTTTTTTATAAGAAGGGGTCTTAAAAAACTTAGAAAAGTCAATATGCCTGTTAACATAATCTTTTTTAAAAAGCATGGATGCTAAAATAAACTTAATCGCTCTAACAGAGGCATTTTCCCTATCATCGAAGTTTTTAGCGACCTCTTTTTTTTCATTTTTAACGACCTCATTTCGTGAGAGATCTCGCATAAGCGCATCGGTTGGAACACCGCTATAATTTCTAATTGTCTCTAGATATACCTGTCTTTCAGAAAAGGTAGGAAGCTTGTTTAAAATAGAAAGAGCAACAGAAACATATTTGCTTCTTTCTTGGTTGGAATGCATATCGTATTTCTGAGCGTTGTTATAAAGCAGAAAATCAGTAATAGGCATGGCATTTTCAACCAAGCTTTTCATTGCTCCTGCCCCTTTTTCTTGTAAAAACTCGTCTGGGTCATATCCTTTAGGCAAAACCACAACCCTTATATTAAAGTCAAATTCTTTCAAAACCTCAATACTTCTAAGCGTAGCCTTTTCACCTGCCTCATCCCCATCAAAACAAAGCACGATATTTTCAGAAAATCTTTTAAGTTCTCTAGCGTGTTCTTTAGTAAGCGCAGTGCCCATACAAGCAACAGAATTTTCAAACCCATTTTGATGCATGGTAATAACATCGATTTGTCCCTCAACAACGATTATCTGCTTTAAACTTCCCTGTTGTTTTAACGCTTTAAGAAAATTAAGACCTATCATCATCTTACTTTTGTTAAACAAAAGAGTTTGTGCTGTGTTTTTATATTTTGCAAAGTCAGATTTTTGAAGTATTCTTGCACTAAAGCCTAAACATTGTTCATTTGTGTCAAAAATAGGAAAGGTAAGTCTTCCCGCCATAGCGTCGTAAGTTTTTCCATTTTTTTCATCAACTACACCGGCTTGTTTCATATCTTCAATTGAAAAACCTTTGTTTTTTAAAAACTCTACTAAGCTTGTCCAATCTTTAGAAAAACCAATTCCAAACTTTTTAATATGAGATGAGTCTATTTTTCTTTTTAAAAGATATTGCATTGCGGCATTGTTTGGAACTTCAAACAAATTTTTTTGATAATGCTCATTTGTTGCTTTTAAAATTTCACACATTACATTTTTTTCTTGCTTTCGCTTGGCAATTTCACCACTATTTTCAAAATCAGGCAATTCAAGCCCCACACTTTCTGCAAGCTTCGTAACTGCTGTTATAAAATCGCAAGATTCATATTTTTCAATAAAAGAAATGACATCTCCCCCCTCCTTGCATCCAAAGCAATGATAAAAGCCTTCATACTCATTGACACAAAAAGAAGGTGTTTTTTCATGATGAAAAGGACAGCAAGCCCAATAGTTCTTGCCTTTTTTTTCCATTCTAATATATTTAGACAAAACAGAAACAATATCACAACGTCTTTTTAAGGTTTCAAGCCAATTTGAATCTATCCCTTTTATTTCCAAAATTACCTCAAATTATTACAAATATAAATTCGACACATATTTTATAATTTCCTTTTTTTAATTAAATATTTTTTTCTAATAGACAATTTTATTGTTTCATCTTTTTAGAAGGATTAAAAATAGGAGACGAGGAGAAAGTAGAAGGAACGACACTAGAGATAACAAAAGACACCGTGATAATATTAAGGTATTATAGCGGAGATTATAATCTTGACCCATACATATATGTAAATAACGGTGCAACATATTATGTAAA
>CALKLQ010000020.1 GCA_937992055.1 uncultured Clostridia bacterium
AAATTATATTAAAAAATATAATTCAAACTAAAATAAATTATAGCAATTTATTAATTATTAAGTTTTAAAGATAATTAATGAAAATCAAATAGATGCTTTTGCCGCTTTTAAGATGTTTGTCATAATGTTTGCAAAGTATCTATATGGCAGAGTTGAAATTGTTAAAGCATCTTGTTTTTGAGTTAAAATTTTTCCATTTGAATTGATTAACTCACTATATTTATAAAAAGTTACATCAGAAATAGTTGCATAAGTAGAATTTTCTATCAATCTACCCTCAAATTGAATTTCACAGAGAATATTAAGTGGACTGAAAGAACAAGTCATAGAATTGAAGTAAACATCACTTTTTTCTTTGTTAATGACAAATCCCAACTCAAATAAATTAGAAACAAACTTTTCTAGAGATACAATCATTCCAGCAAAAGAAGCAATTTTAGTTACTGATCTATCAAAGCTACGCACATCAAACTCTACCTTTTCAAATTGATTAAAGATAGGTTTGTCGATATATTGTGTTATTTCTGAGAATCTATCATCTATATCTTGTGTGTGAATAACAGAAATATAAGACTCGCTTACCGGTTCATATTTTATGTATTTTCGTTTACCATTTTCTACTACAAAAGCATTATATAATCTATCAAACTTATATTCTCCAAATACCAACTTTTCACATAAGTTTGAAATAATAGGCAAATTGATATAATGTTGAAAATATTCTTGAGAAAATTTTCTATAAGAAATGAATTCTTCATACATTCTTCGTTTCTGTAAGTCAACATTGCTATCTTTTGAAACCATAAAATCATAAACCTTTGATGGTTCAAAGTCTAAACTTTCGCACAAAATTTGTACATAATATTCTTTATCTTGGTTAAAGCCGTCAAATCTTGTTAGCTCCTTATACAAATTTACAATATCTTTTTTACAAGCTAAAAGGCATTCAATAAAGTACTTGCCTTCTTTTATTCTGTTTTGTGAAAATAAACTAATAATAAACTCGTATATATCACTTGAATTTTCATTTAAAAGAGCAACTAATCTTACAAGCCACTTTGTTGATTTTATATCTTGTTTTCTTTTTAATATTTCAAAAAGTTGTGTTGAAAATTCTTGTAAAGAATCATTATCAAACACATCTTTTAAAGATGAAAGTTTATTTAAATTTAACAAATTCTTATCATTTTTAAATAAATCTAATAAAAATGTATATGTCGCAAAATCAGCTTTTAAGCCACTTTTATATTTTAAATTGCAATTTTCAAATGCCAAAGAAAAAACTCTTTGTTGCTCTTGTTTAACATTTCTTCTAACAGCAAATAAAAATTGTTTTTCGCCTTTATATGTACCAAAGTTTTCGCTTAAACCTAATTTATTGGCTATCTCATTTCTTAAATTCCTTGACTGTGTTATTTTATAAATTTCTAAAATTCTAGATTTTGCATCTACATCCTCTTGGAATGAAGATAAAACAAGATAGAATTTTTCCAAATCTTCCTCAGTTGCATTAGATAATGATTGATCTATATAAAGTAAGGTATCTTTTTTTATTCCCTTTAAAATTTCAAAGATTTCGGTTTGAGGCTGTAAACAAGATAAATTTTCAAAACAAAGATTCAAAGCTTTCTGTGTATTAAATCTAGATAATAAAAATAGAAGTTCAAATTTATATTCATTGTTTTCAACAAACTTTATAAAAAGTTCTTTGTTTTCACTATAAAAAACCTGAAGATATTCCAAGCAAGGAGCTTTCCAATTGTCAACTCCACCCTCTTTTCCACTTCTAAAAATATATAACAAAAATGGAAAGTAATTTTCTGCGGAAATATTGCAGTTTTTAACTATTTCAATAAAACGATCAAAAAATCTTTCTTTAAAGTTATAATTGCCGTAACTAGAGTAATTTATATTGCCCACATGTGAAATAAAAAGTTTAGATGTAAACAAATATACCGCATCGTAATTTTTTGACAATAAAAAGAAATTTGTTAAATTACACAAAGCAGGCAGATAATCTTTCAATTGAAAAATCAAAAGAGAAAGCTCCTCTATTTCATTTTCTTTCCCATCAATCTTAGGACTATTTTTTATGTATGATAAAATTTCATTTTCAGTAAATTGTCTTTCTACAAACGAAAAGTCATTTTCAGCAAATTGCTTAGATAAACAAAATATACTATTTACCCTATCGTTTATTTGTTTTATATTTTGCAAAATAATCATATTAACCTCTTATGTAACAAAAAATATTTTAATATATTATAGCAAAAATAAAACAACTTGCAAAGTACTTTAAAGACATCTTATATGCTTATTTTATATTCTGGACTTTTTTGGAATTCACCAATATAAAGCTTTTTATTTTTAAAAATTTTTTTGATTTCAGAATCTTTTAGTGCATAATCTAAAAGCTCTTTTACCGCCAACTTAGCAAGATAAGGGTCTGTTATATTGTTAAATGTTTGATTGAAAAAGAATTGAGCTTCCAACGGATAATATTCAAAATTACCTATAATTTCTGTTTCAAGTTCCCTTCCACCCAAACTCAAACTTGAAATTTTATTTTTTAAGGAAAGCGCAAAATATATATGTTCAATTTCATAAGGAATTGGGTCATCTTCAACAATACTTTTTATCCAAAATACAAAATCTTCAGGCATGGTCATACTCCACCTAAGATACACACTACAACGACACCCAAAACTAGACTCATACCCAAAAACAAAAGAGCAATATTGAAATATGAAAATTTATGAACAATAACTTTTGCAGTGGAAATAATTTGCTTAGAAAGATCGCGGTCAAAATCATCAAACTTATAAGTTTTAGGAAAATTATATTGTTTTTTAATAGCTTCCAAATATTCTTCAGAGTCAAACTTACTTATTGATTTATAATCCATTAAATTGCCCTCAGTTGCACTTCTTCGCTTGTTTGTCTTAACTCTCTTAGCCATAAGCGCGATAAAGCTAGATAAAACTGAAATAAGACTGAAAATTATAGAAATGGCTGATAAAAACAAAATAAATGGGTCTCTACTTTCGATAAATCCTGCAAAAAAAACAATTACACCACTGGCAAGAGCAATAGTTATGCTATGTTTTTCCTCTGCGAATTTTCTAAGCTGTAATAATCTTTCAAGAATGTATTTTAATGTTTGTTTCATGTTTTTATGTTATTCAAAATTAGGAAAAATATCAGAAAAAGAGTCATTAGGACTATTATTTTCAATAACGGTTTTCAAACTATTTTCGCTCATCAGCTTTGCTTTTCCGCCTTCGGAAACAATAAAAAATACATTGTACTTAGTACTAGAAAGCTCTCTAGAGATTTTATATAGTGGGGCTTTAGATGAAAAAGCCATAGTTTTTAATTTAATACCCTTTTTTAAGATTTTATTTTTATCTTGAGAAAATATTCGCTGATATTTTCCTTGAAATTTTCCCTCAAAAACACTTATGAAAAGAAAAATCGACATTATCAAAAATGAAAAGTTAATTTTAGTAAAACAGGACAAAATAAAGGTAAACAAAAACAAGCTAGAAAAAATATAATTAAAAATCAAGCTAATTTTAATAGCCTTTTTTCTATCCATCTTATTTGACAAATTTGCCAATAGAATTCTTCCTCCATCTAGAGGAAAGGCTGGAAGAAAATTTAAAAGAGCTAAGAAAAAATTTGCACTTACAAAATTTAAAGTCAAAGCATACATTGTAGGAAATATCCACCATAAAGCAATAAATAATAAACATATAAATAAATTTACTAATGGCCCAGCAATGGCAATTAAAAATTCTTCTTTTTCTAAAAATACATTTTCTTCATATGAAAGACATGCTCCATATGGCATCAAATAAAAGCTTTTCAACTTATATCCAAACTTCTTGGCTACTAGCGCATGACCAAGTTCATGCAAAAACACTGCAAGCAAATAAACAACTGCTAACATTCCATAGCCACAAATTAAAAGTACAATCATAAAGACGAAAAAGGCAGGATGAAAGACTTTCATAACACCCTACCTGTTAAAATTTGAAAAATATTTAAAATATTTAAAACGCCAAGAACTATATTGCAAGATGTCAAAAAACTGTGAGCAAGTCTTTTAAAACTCCTATGTCTATAAGTTACGTTATAACAGGTTTTAGCATAACTAATAATAACTTTTACATCATAATTTTCCATAGCATAGTATATGTTGAAATTTGTATGTTATAGAACTTTTTTGTCAAGTAAAAATTCCCTTCTCATCTATTTTTTCTTTTATTGTTTCAAGAGCTTTTGTTTCTAGGCGTGAAATATAAGAACGTGAAATTCCAAGCTTTTGCGCTATTTCCCTTTGTGTTAAAATTGGCTGATTTTCTAAACCATATCTATACTTTATTATTTGTGCCTCACGAATAGGTAAATATGTATTAACAATATGGGTTATTTTATCACCTAGAATATTATTTGAAACCACATCAAACATATTATCTTCATCCATGTCTGAGATTATATCCATTAATTCTATATCATTTCCATCTTTATCCTGTCCCAAACTTTCTTGAATAGATACTGTTTTAGAGTGTTTTTTATTTAATCGCAAAAGCATTAAAATTTCATTTTCAATACATCTTGCAGCATAAGTTGAAAGTTGGGTTCCTTTTCCATATTCAAACGAGTTTATAGCTTTAATTAGACCAATCGAACCAACCGAAATTAGGTCATCAGCCTCGCCTGAGCCCGAGTATTTTTTTACTATATGAGCGACCAATCTAAGATTGTGATTTATAAGCTTATCTTTTGCCTTCACATCACCTTTTTTAAATTTTTCAAAGCAATCTTTTTCTTCTTCTAAAGTTAGAGGTTTTGGAAAGCCTGAGGCATTGTTAATGAAGGAAGAAAACAAAAGAATCTTATTCATAAATGCCATAAAATTTTCAAAAATCATAAAAGCTCCTAATACTTCTATATATATGCGAATTGTGAGAGAATTTGACAGATTTTGATGAATTTATGCTTACGACAAAAAAAACAAAGCTTTTTCTTATATATTTTAAATAGTTTTAAATTTAAGATATTAATTTTTAAGTTATCAATATTTAAAAATAAATAAACGCATATCAGGACCCACGAATCTATTAAAATATCGCGTTTTTGCGACAGTTCCTACTACAAAAAAAAACATATTAGAAACCTAATATGTTAATGCGTTATCTTACACAAATATATATGCCAATTTGTTGAAATTTGTTAATTTAAAAACTTGACAACATTTCTAATGAAACTATTAATACTAACTACGGAATCTTCAACTAACTTATTTTTAAAAAGTGATTCGTCATCTAAAATACATTTAATTTTTTCTATATTGCAATTATAAAGATAATTCAAAATCTTTAAAAAAACTTGATAAAAATCCACACCATCAAAAAGTTCATCTGGGCAGCTATATAATAAACTTTCAATCACGATTTGATTTGGATTAATATTATAAATATTAAAATACAAAGTATTTAAAACACGAAGTAAAAGTGTAAATATTTCTCCAACTCTATTTTGTTTTTCCAAAAAATTTTGTGACCTATTTTTAAAATCTATATTTATAAACTTATTACTAAAAGAGTTATAGATTTGATAACTTTCTCCGCTCTTTAGAACTGGATAAACATTAACATCAGTTCCAAAATACTCTCTTACCACAAGTTTAAATCCATATATATTAGAACAAACAAAACATTTATCATCAATTAAATTCAATGTTTCATTTATTAAGTCCTGTTTCAAGTCAGCAATAGAATACTTATTTACAGGAACAAGTATTTCTTTTTGCTCCACCTTTTTCTTTTTCTTTTTACGTTTTTTTTCTTTTTTTGAACTAGAATAGGCAAATTTTAATTTATTCCAAAAAGTTTTAAATTTATTATTAATAAGTTTCATTGTATTAAGTTCAAGTTGAGGTGACTTTATAACAATAAACAAATCTAGACATGAATTTGCACTAAAAGAGCCATTTTCAAACTCTCCTACAATTTCAAAAAAATAGTTGTCAGAAATTGCTGGTCTTTTTACTTTTAGCTTTGCTAATACTTGACTAAATATGTTCTCAACAAAATTGACAAGAGAGGTAACCGACTCTTGTGAACTTGGCATAACAAAACTTTCTATAACTTCTCTATCAAAAACCTTTTGCAATTTAATTTCCTTTTAACAAACTTTGTCCACCCATATAAGGACGCAAAACTTCTGGAATAGTAACGGTTCCATCTTCGTTTTGGAATTGTTCAATTATTGCTGGGAATAATCTAGAAGTTGCAAGTCCCGAACCATTTAAGGTATGCATAAATTTTGTCTTTCCTGTTTTCGAATCTCTATATTTCATGTTTCCACGTCTAGCTTGATAACTTCTTGCATTAGAAACTGATGACACTTCCTTATAAATTTGCATGCTAGGAATCCAAACTTCAATATCATAAGTTCTTGCCATTGAATGAGAACAATCACCTGCTGCAAGTTTACTTGTTCTAAAATGAAGTCCCAAGTTTCTTATTAATCTTTCCGCCTTTTCGACCAATTCTTCAAATGCAGCATCTGAGCCTTCTTCAGTAGTGTATTGAACCATTTCAACTTTATTGAATTGATACCCTCTAATCATTCCTCGTTCTTCACTTCTGTAACTGCCTGCTTCTAAACGATAACAAGGAGTATAGGCAAAATATTTTTTTGGCAAATCTTCTTCTTTTAAAATTTCATCTCTGTGAAGATTGACTAAAGCTGTCTCTGCTGTTGGCAAAAGAAACTTATTTGGCTGAGTTCCTTCAAGCCAAAATACATCTTTTGAAAATTTAGGAAATTGACCCGCAGTGAAACCACTTTCAAAGTTTAGCAAATGAGGAGGTAAAATAAACTGATATCCGTCTTTTATATGTTCCGAAATAAAGTAGTTCAAAAGCGCCCATTCTAATCTAGCACCATCACCATTATATATCCAAGTTCCCCTTCCACTAACTTTTGCGGCTCTCTGATAATCAATTATGCCTAATTTTTCACAGATTGCAACATGGTCTTTAGGTTCAAATCCAAACTCTGGCATTTTATTTGTAACCCTTAAAACCTTATTGTTTTCTTTTTCTCCAGCTAACAAATCTTCGTCTGGCAAATTAGGAAGTTCAGCTACAATTTCATTGATTTGTTTGTTTAAGTCTGAAACCTGACTTTCTAATTCCTCTATTTTTTGATTTAGAATTTTTACTTGAGCAAAAATTTCAGAAACATCTCCACCCTGTTTTTTAATATTAGGAACAGTAGCAGAAAGCTTGTTTTTTTCAGATTTTAACTCATCACATGAAAAAACTAATTGCTTTCTTTTCTCATTTAAATTCAATAAAGTTGAAGGTTCAAAATCCCAACCCTTATTTTTTAAAAGCTTTACAACTTTATCTGGATTTTCCTTAATAGTGTTTATATCTAACATTTATCCTCCTAAAAATGCATTGTAATTTTTAAAGTTTAGTCGTCATTTGGCATTTGGGAAAGCGCGAGGAAGCAACAATGATTGTGCGAAATGCGAGTTCTGCGAGCATAAAGACGAAGTCTTTGGTTGCGTTTAGCAACCTTTCGCACAATCATTATAATTGACTAAAAAATAAAAATCAAGCAAAACACTTTTAATCTTATCAAATGGGTTTCATTTTTATCAAATTTTTGCTATAATGAATGCATGAAAAGTAACTATTTTTTGGAAAGAAATAAACAAAACACAAAACATATTGCCAACTATTTAGAAGACATGCCAGATTTTTGTTTTGAGTTTTTTATTGGAATGGAAAATTACACTTCAACTTTAACAAGAATGAATTATGCGATGGATCTCAGAATTTTTTTTGACTATTTATCAAAATTTAAATTTAACAAGGAAATTAAATCAATAAACTTATCAGACTTAGATAAATTAACTTCAACAGACATCGAAAGTTTTTTAAGTTATCTCACCTACTACACTTTTGACGATAAAAATTATCATAATGGAGAAAGAGGAAAATCTAGAAAACTTGCTAGTGTTAGAAGCTTTTTAAAATTTTTTTATAATAAAGATAAATTAACTTCAAATGTCGCTTCTAAAATTCAAACACCTAAACTTCACCAAAAAGATATCATTCGATTGGAGGTTGACGAGGTTGCCAAAATTATTAATGAAGCAGAAAATTCAAGCTTTGATTCAAAAACACAAAGTTCTTATAACAAACACACTTCAAAGCGTGATGTGGCAATATTAAGTGTTTTTTTAGGAACAGGCATACGTGTTAGCGAACTTGTGGGACTAAATGTGGAGGCTATTGATTTCGCTTCAAATGCTTTCAAAATCACACGAAAAGGTGGAAATCAAGTTGTTCTTTATTTTTCAGATGAAGTTAAAGACGCACTTTTAATTTATAAAAAACAAAGAGATGAGTTAGAAGTTGATAACAACGCATTTTTCTTATCCTTACAAAAAAAACGGATATCTACAAGAGCGGTGCAAAATTTGGTTAAAAAGTTTAGCAGAAAAGTTAATCCTTTAAAAAAGATTTCCCCACACAAGCTAAGGAGCACTTATGGAACCAATTTATATAGAGAAACAAATGACATTTATGTTGTTGCAGATGTTTTGGGACATAAAGATGTTAATACAACAAAAAGACACTATGCTGCTATAAGCGAAGACATTAGACGAAATGCAGCAAATAAGGTTAAATTAAGATAATTTTCTGACAAATTTAAATACCAAATAATATATAAAAAATTCTCAAGGAAAAGCATACTTCCTTGAGAAAATTTTTTATTGATTGTTGAAGTTAAAACTAAAATCTTTCTAAAATTTTTTCAGCAACAATTTTACAATGTTCATATGTTAATCCACCCTGATAATATGCAATATAAGGAGGCCTTATTGGCGCATCACAACTAAGCTCAATAGAAGAACCACTTACAAAACTACCACTAGCCATAATGATTTTGTCATCATAACCCTGCATATCACTAGGTTGAGGCAAAAATGAACTATCTACAGGTGAAAATTCCTGAATTAATTGAACAAAGGAAATTAATTTTTCAGGAGAATTAAAAAGAATTGATTTTACTACATCATTTGGGTTTTCTGTAGATTTTGGTAAAATTTCATAACCTTTCTGACTCAAAACTTCACCTATTAACATTGCTCCCTTGAGCGCATTCTTTACAACCTGAGGAGCTAAGAAAAGACCTTGAAAGAATAGTCTATAACCCATTTCATAACTTCCAGTTTCAATTTTTAATGCTGGAGAGGTAAAACGAGTTGAAATTTTATCGATTGCTTCAAAAGTACCTGCAATATAAGCTCCTGTTTGGGCAATTCCCCCACCTGCATTTTTAATTAGTGAGCCCACGCAAACATCAATATATTTTGTTGGTTCGCATTCATAGGTCAATTCACCATAACAATTGTCTAGAAATATATATGAAGAAGGCAAAAGTTCCTTAAGTCTTTTTGTTAGTTTCAAAACTTGTTCACAAGAGAGTCCACTTGACCAATTATATCCCCTTGAACGTTGTATGAAAATTAATTTTGGTTTTACTTCTAATAATTGTCTTTCAATTTCAGCAAAATCTTGTTTAAAAATATTTGCCTCTTTATACTCAATTAAAAAATCTTTAAACCCACCACTATTTTCTTTAAAAATTACGTCATCAAGAGTGTCATAAGGCTTGCCTGTAATTGAAAACATCACATCATAAGGCCTTAAAAGACCCATAAGAGCAACTGTTAATGCATGAGTAGCACAAGTAAGAAGAGGTGAAACAATTGCGGTTTCAGTGCCAAAAACTTTGGCAAAAACTTCACAGAGTTTTTCCTTTCCTATGTCGCTGTAACCATATCCAGTTGTTCCAGCAAAATGGTTAGTGGAAATATTCGCCTGTTTAAACGCTTCTAAAACTCTTTTTTGGTTTAAATAAGCGATGTTATCAATCCTTTTAAACTGTTCACTTAATTTGTTTTCGATTTCATAAATATTTTTCATAATTTTCTATCACCTCATCTGTTTTATTTTTTTGTATCCAAATAACATTTTTTAAACCTCTTATAAACGTCAACTGCCGTTTAGCATAGTTTCTTGAATGTTGTTTTATTAACTCAATAGATTTTTGCTTGGTAAGTTCGCGTTTATAATAACTCACCACCTCTTTATATCCAATTGACTTTAAAGCTTGAGGACTTGTTCCAAATTTGTTTAATATGGTTTCCACCTCTTCAAAAAGTCCATTTTGAACCATAATGTCCACCCGCTTGTTTATGTTATCATAAAGTTCGGCTCTATCACAATCAATAGCAAAAATAATATATTCATTTAAATTTGTGTTTTTCTTTGAAGGAAATGAGTTTGTCTCCAATGCTCGAATTATCCGTGTTTTGTCATTTGCATTAATTTGCCTAGCAAGTTCAGGATTGCAATCAACAAGTCTTTGATATAACACCGATATTCCATGTTCAGAAATTATATTTTCACACTCCTTGCGAAAGTTTTCATCTCTTTGTGCATTGTTAAAGTCATAGTTATATACTAATCCTGCAATATAGAGGCCGGTACCTCCACAAATTATAGGCACTTTACCTCTAGATTTTATGTCATCAATACAATTTTTTGCATAACTTTGAAAAAGACAAGCATTAAAAGTTTGATCTGGATTTAAAATGTCAATCAGATGATGTGGAATCTCTTTTTGTTGCTGCTTTGAAACTTTTGCACTTCCAATATCAAAGTATTTATAAACTTGACAACTATCCGCCGAAATAATTTCCCCATTAATTTTTTTTGCTAATTTAATTGCAAAATCTGACTTTCCCACTCCAGTTGGTCCAAGGATAATAGGTATCATATTATACTATCCTTTTGAACCATTTTTCAAATTGAGTTTTAGGAAATTTGACAACAAAAGGTCTGCCATGAGGACAATGCAAAACGCCATTTGTCATTAAATCTAATAAAATTCTAATCTCTTCTTCTGAAAGGGTTTGACCGGCTTTTATTGCCGCCTTACAGGCTTTTGTGGCAATAGAATCTTTTAAATAATCAAGAGGTTTTTTTGCATATTCTCCAAAGTTTGAAAGAAGTTCCTCAAAAAATAGTTTTAGACTCAAATTGCTAAAAATATATGGAACCGCAGAAACTTTAAAGGTGTTTAGTCCATATTCATCAATATCAAAACCAAACTCTTTTAATAAGTCTTCATGCTCTTTAATAAAAATAAATTCATTATCTTTTAAAGATATAACAAAAGGGGTTAAAAGTTCTTGAACTATAACATTTTGTTCTTTTAATTGAGCCATGAATTTGTCAAATAAAATTCTTTCATGTGCAGCATGTTGATCAATAAAAAGAACCTCATCTTTTATCTCAACAACAATATAAGTTTTAAACAAGGTGCCAAGAATTTGCATTTTGTCTAAAAGGTTAACATTGTCTATTTCCTCATTTTCATATTTGTCAAGATAGGATAAATTTGCGTCTTCATCAGCTAGTTTTGACATTAAAATTTTATCTAAAAGTTGATTTTCGCGAAATGTTACTGACTCGTCTTTAGGACTTTGCTTTGAAAGGTCCGTTTTTATAGTAATTTCTCCTCTAGAAGTTTTAACATGGGGCTCCTCCTCAACGAAGCTAATTCCTTCATCTTGCTTTATTGGTTCAAGTTCCTCGTGTTTCTCAAAGTTAATCTTTTCCTCTATTATGGGTTCTTGTTCAATTGGGTCTTTTGGAAGTTCATTTTCATAAAGCGCTTTAGAAACAGCATTATTAAAAACTGAATAAATTAAATTAGGCTTTTCAAATTTCACTTCAAGCTTATTAGGATGAACATTAACATCTAAACTTTCAGCAGGAAGGGTCAATGATAAAACATAGAATGGAAACTTTCCCTTCATCAAAAAATCATCGTAGGCGTTTTGAACCGCAGTTGAAACCATATAATTTTTCACATAACGCCCCATAACAAACAAACTTTGATAGTTCCTATTTGGTTTTGAAACATGCGCATTTCCTATGTAGCCTTTAATTGTATATTCCTCTTGTGAATAATTAACTTCAATAAGATTTTGAGCTATTTCATTCCCATAAATTGTATATATATTATCAAGCAAACCACTACCCATAGTATTATACCTAGTATTCCCATCAACAACATATTTAAAACAAATATGAGGATAAGCCAGCATCATCTTTTCAACATATTCGGTTATATCCGCCTCTTCAGTTTTAGGTTTTCTTAAAAACTTAGCTCTTACAGGAGTGTTATAAAAAAGATTGCAAACGTCTATTCTAGTTCCCGTTGGACAGGCTATATCTTCTATCTGTTCTATAATTCCACCACAAACTCTTAATTTTGCACCAGTTTCTTGAAAATCGGTACATGTGGTGATTTCTGTTTGCGTTACGGCCACAATGCTTGCTAAAGCCTCTCCTCTGAACCCAAGACTGTAAATAGCATTCAAATCTTCTAGTGTTGATATTTTACTAGTTGCATGAGGAAGAATTGAAAGTTTTAAATCTTCTTTTGCAATTCCTCCACCATTATCATAAACTGAAATCCTTTTAATTCCACCATTCTCAATTTCAACTGTAATACGATCAGCTCCAGCGTCTATACTATTTTCCAAAAGCTCTTTTACTACAGAAGCAGGCTTTTCAACAACCTCCCCAGCAGAAATTCTGTTAGTAATTTGACTATCCAAAATTTTAATATTACTCATCAGGGTTCTCCTTTTTTATCTTTTCAACTAAATCATTAAGAATTTCAAAAGCCCCAAGTGGTGTCACATTTTCAATTTTAATATCTTGTAAAATTCCAACGATTTTGGCGTAATTTTTTCTCTTTTCCTCGTTTTTTTCTTTTAACTCTTGGTTTGATGATGTAATTTTATAATTAACATCGGAAGATTCCAACTTTTTACTAATTTGTTTTGCTCTGTCTATTACTTCTTTTGGCAGGCCAGCTAGTGATGCTACCTCTATTCCAAAACTTCTATTAGCACCACCTCTAACTATCTTTCTAAGAAATACAATGCTATTATTTATTTCTTTTAATAAAATTCTATAATTTTTAACACCCGGCATTAAACCTTCTAATTCAGTCAATTCATGATAATGCGTTGCAAAAAGAGTTTTAGCATTCATTTTTTGAGATAAAAACTCAACAACAGACCAGGCAATTGAAAGACCATCAAATGTAGAGGTTGCTCGCCCTATTTCATCTAGAACAATTAAACTATTGTCCGTAGCATTTTGAAGAATGTTGGCAACCTCGCTCATTTCCACCATAAAAGTACTTTGACCAAACGTTACGTCATCACTTGCTCCAACTCTAGTAAAAATTCGGTCACAAATAGAAATCTCAGCCTCTTTAGCAGGAACAAAACTACCCAAGTGAGCCATTAAAGTTATAAGTGCAACCTGCCTCATATAGGTACTTTTTCCTGCCATATTAGGGCCAGTTATAATCATAGTTTTGTCTGTTGTTGAATTTAAATAGGTGTCATTAGGAATAAACTGACCATCTTTTAATAAAGATTCAACAACTGGATGTCTTCCGTCAACAATTTTTATATGTTCTATCTTAGAATTGATTTTTGGCTTTATGTAATTATTTTTTACCGCAGAATTAGCAAATGAGTTTAAGCAGTCTATTTCTGCAAGAACACTTCCTAGTTTTTGAAGGTTTGGAATAATAGAAATTAGTTTTTTCTTTATTGATAAAAACAATTTCTGTTCAAGTTTGATAGCATCTTCATTTGCTGAAAGAATTTTTTCTTCCAACTCTTTTAATTCTTTTGTTACATATCTTTCGTTATTTGCAACAGTTTGTTTTCTAATAAAATGTAATGGCACTAAATGTGATTGTGATTTGTTAACCTCAAAGAAATAGCCATGAACTCTATTATATAAAAGCTTTAAATTTTTTATATTTGAATTTTCTTTTTCAGTTTGTTCAAGCTTGTTTATCCAAATTACCGCTTTTTGAGAAACATCTCTTAAATCATCTAATTCTTTAGAGTACCCTTCTTTTATGAAACCACCGTCTTTAGTTTGCGTCGGAGGATCTAAGATAAAGGCACTATTCAACTCTTCGTAAACCTGTTCAAAGTTTTCTATATTTTTATAGAGGTTAACGAGTTTTTTTGACTTAAAATTTGCCATTATCTTTTTTATTTCAGGAACTATTTTTAAAGATTCTGCCAAGTTAACGCAATGCTTAGGATTGAGTCCAACACAAGCTATTCTTCCAACTAATCGTTCTATATCGTGTATGCGTGATAATTCAAACCCTAAATTATCTCTTAAAATCAACTTTGAGCAAAGTTCCTCAACTGCATCAAGTCTCTCGTTAATAAGTTTTTCATTTCTTAGCGGATGTCCCATCCAATTTTTTAAAAGCCTTGTTCCCATGTTGGTTTTTGTGTTATCCAAAAGCCAAATTAATGCCCCGCGCTTTCTCCTCTCTTTAAAAGTTTCATGGATTTCCAAATTTCGCTTAGTGTTTACATCCAAGGTTAGATAAATGTCAGTTTCATATCTTGAAATTTTGTTTATGTGATAAAGCGCATTTTTTTGTGTTTCATTTAAATATTGCATCAAGGCGCCACAAGCGCAAATAGAAAGTTTGTTTTTGTCAAGTTCAAAAATGCTTATATAATTTGGATTAAAATGTTTTTCCAAAGACTTGTTAGCATTAGAATATTCAAATGCCCAGTCATAATACATATTTGCCTTTGGAAGCAAGTCCATTTTTGTCACAGGCAACTTGTCTATTTTTTCTTTTGCAACTTGATTGCATATTAATTCTCCAACATTGAGCGAAACCAAAAAATCATTTAATTTGACATAATTATCTTCTTCTCCAGAAATCTCTAAGGTTTTAAATTCTCCAGTTGAAACTTCACAATATGCCACTCCCAAATCTCCAGCTTTTTCATAAATACAAACTAAATAGTTTGAAAACTTGGAATCTAAAATAGTTTCTTCAACTAGAGTGCCACTTGTAATAACCCTAATGACATCTCTTTCTACAGGGGTTTTGCTATTTTTAACTGGTTCAGAAAGTTGTTCACAAACCGCAACTTTATATCCTAATTTGACCATTTTCTCAATATAAGAGTCAACAGTTTGAACAGGAATACCACACATTGGCGCCTTTTCATCTGTACCACAACTTTTTGCGGTCAATGTTAAATCTAACGCATTTGACATTTCAATTGCGTCTTCATAAAAAAACTCATAAAAGTCACCAAGTCTATATAATAAAATAGAATCTTTATATTTTTCCTTGGTTTGCAAATAATGTTGCATCATTGGTGTAACAGCCATTAATTTTTATCCTTTTGTATTTGCTTTTCTAAATTTAAAATGTAATTAACTCTTCTATTTTTTTCCTTTTCATCTACCTTCCCATCAAAGTTTATAGCAGGAGTATTTGGTCTTTCAGAATACATGAAGGCAAAAATAGAATCATATTTAACTTTTTCAATTAAATTACAAGTTTCCATAAAATCTTGTTCAGTTTCCCCTGGGAAACCAACAATAATATCAGTCGTCAGTTTACAATTAGGAATTTTGTGTCTAATATACTCAATTTTTTTGAGATAATCTTCCACCGTATATCTTCTATTCATGCTTTTCAAAATTTTATTGCTTCCACTTTGAACCGGCAAATGAATTTCCTTTAAGATTTTGTCTTGCTTGGCTATAGTATCAATGACTTCAAATGATAGGTCTTTTGGATGAGATGTCATAAAAGTCAACTTGAAATTACCCTCAATTTTGCAAATATCATTTAACAATTCATTGAAGTTGCCATTTCCCTCTTTGTCTTGTCCATATGAATTTACATTTTGTCCAAGAAGGGTTATAGTTTCATATTCATTTGATTTTACCAATTGCCCTATTTCTTCTAAAATCTTATTTTTATCTCTGCTTTTTTCCCTTCCTCTGACATATGGAACAATACAATAGGTACAAAAATTATTACAGCCATATGTGATATTAACCCAAGCATTTTTCCCAGAAGTTCGCTCTATATCTTGATTTTCACAAATCTCACCCTCGTCAGAAATTTCCAAGATACGCTTTCCATATTTTTGATAATCTTCCAAATATTTTATAAGTTGATGGGTATTATGCGTGCCTATAATAATATCGACAAAAGGAAATGTTGAATAAAGTTTTTTTGCAACGCTTTGTTGTTGCGTCATACAACCACAAACTATAATAATTTTATTAGGAAAATTCTTTTTTAACTTTTTAAGTGCGCCAACATTGCCAAAAACTCTATCTTGAGCGCCTTCACGAATTGCGCATGTATTAAAAAGAATTACATCTGCATCTAAAAGGTTTTCAGCAGGAAAATAGCCGATTCTTTTTAACAAACCAGCCATTTTTTCACTCTCATGAACATTCATTTGACAGCCAAAAGTCGTAATATAGTAAAACAAATGTACCTCCAATAAAAAACATTATAGCGAAAAATGTTATATTTTGCAATCATTTTATTATTTAAAGCCATTTATTTTATAAAACCTAGCGCAGATTTATCCTTAAATAAAAATATTACTAATCTAAGCTAGTTGTTTTTTATATCTTATTTAGCGAAAATAATTATTTTTTTATTATACGATAAATAATTACAACATTCATACACATAATAAGCATGATGAAAACCGCGTTAAAAAGAACATTTTTATGGACATTAATTATTGGCGCAATCCTAGTTTTGATGGGAATAGGTTTTCTTTTTTTATGTTATTTTACTAGTGACAGAGTTAAGTTTAATCCCGCTAAGTTACAAGAAGTGACTTCTAAAATCGAATTTTATGACAATGAGAACATTCCTATCAAGGAAGAAAACTCCTTTAACTCCAAATTTGTCAAAATTTCCAGCCTTCCAAACCATGTCAAAGATGCCTTTATATCTATAGAAGATAAAGAATTTTATAACCATAACGGATTAAATTATAAACGAATGTTAGGGGCACTAATATGGGATTTAAAAAACGGAAAGATGGCACAAGGTGCATCTACCATAAGCCAACAGCTAATAAAAAACACCCATTTGTCTAGTCAAAAAACTTTGAATAGAAAAATGAATGAAATTGTGTTAGCCAAACAACTAGAAAAAAATTTTTCCAAAGAAGAAATTTTAGAAAAATATTTAAACATAATTTATTTTGGTGATAACTGTTATGGAATTGAAAGCGCCTCAAATCACTATTTTTCAAAACCCTCAAAAGAATTAAATCTCCAAGAAGGAGCCCTTCTTGCCGGCATGATAAGTTCACCTGCAAGATACTGTCCTATCACAAAACTTGAAAATGCAAAAAAGCGCAGAGATATTGTTCTTAAAGAAATGCTTGAAGATGGAAAAATAACTGATGAAGAGTATCAAAAAGCAAAACAAAGTGAAGTTGAAATAAATATTCAAATTGACAAAAATAATAAATTGAACTGCTATAGTGAAATGGCATTAGATGAAGCTATGTCAATTTTAAAAATTCCGGCTAAACAAATTTCCAACGGCGGATATAAAATCTACACATATCTAGACAAAGAAAAGCAATCCGCTCTTGAGAAAACTCAAAATCAAATAGATTTTAATGAAAACAATCATGCTTTAATATCTATTAGCGCAACAAGCGGAGAAGTTCAAGCTTTTTGCGGAGAAAGCAGTTATAAAATTTTAAAAAATAAACGTCAACCAGGCTCTGCCATTAAGCCAATTTTGGTTTATGCTCCTGCAATGAATGAAGGCATCATAAATCCCCTCACTCAAATTCTTGATGAAGAATTGAACATTTCTGGTTACACGCCTAAAAATCATGACAACAAATTTCATGGATACCTAAGCGTAAAAGATGCAATTTGTTCCTCATATAACATTCCAGCTGTAAAAATCATGTCCTATACAACAATAGATAAATCAAAAAAGTATGCAGAAAAATGCGGCATTGAGTTTTCTCCAAATGATGACAATTATTCAATTGCACTTGGCGGTATGACATATGGGACAGACCTTTGTTCACTAACATCTGCCTACACCATCTTTACCAACAATGGAAATTATGTTAAACCAAAATTTGTAAAATATATAACCGATTCAAAGGACAAAATTGTTTATGTGGCAGAGAAAAACGAAACGCCTGTGATTAGAGATGACACAGCCTATTTAATGAATTCTATGCTTATAGAAGCAAGTAAAACAGGTACCTCAAAACGTTTAAAAGACCTTGATTTTGAAATTGCTTCTAAAACAGGTACAGTCGGTAAAAATAGTAAAAATTATGATGCTTGGAGCGTATCATATACAACAAAAGATATTGTAGGTGTTTGGGTTGGGAATATGGATAATTCTCCTATAGGAAGTATTGTTGGCGGAAATGTTCCTATAGAAGCTACTAAAATTTATCTAAGTCAAATTTATTCTAATGAAAAGCCCCTGCCCTTCAATGTTCCTTCCTCTATTGAGGAGCTTGAAATAGATTCAAAAGAACTTATCGAAAATCATCAAATTGTCAAAGCGGCAAGTTACTTACCAGAAAGATATAGGATATCAGCACCTTTTTCAAGATTTTACCCACCAAAAAGTAAACAGCAAGGAATACTAAAACTAAAACCTGCTTCACTATCTGGGAAAATCGTTGGAAATGAAGCGATATTTAACTTTGATGCTCAAGATTACTTAGAATATGAAATTTGGAGTGAAAACAAACTAATTGCAAAGTTTGAAAATAAATCTGGCAAGGTTGAATTTAAATATTCTATGCCATTAATAAATAAAAAACAAACCTTTGTATTAACCACTAAAATGAAAAACTATACAACAAATGAAACCTTCCAAGAAAATTCAAAACCTATAACTTTGATAAAAACAAAAAATTCAAATATAGAAAAAGTTACTGAAAAGTGGTATTTATAATTGATTTTGATATCTATGATTTGATATTATAATCTTATGAAAAAAATAGCTTTAATAACAGGTTCTTCTAGAGGAATAGGAAAACAATGCGCTCTGATTTTTTCTAAAAACGATTATTTCGTAGTTTTAACCTACAAATCATCTAAAAAAAGTGCCTTAAAAGTCTTAGATGAAATCCAAAATCAAGGCAATGAAGCCATGCTTATTCAGGCAGATTTAGCTAAAACTTCTGATTGCATTAAGCTTGTAAACACAGTAAAAGAAACTTTAGGAAAAGTTGATGTTCTAATAAACAACGCAGGAATTTCGCTTCAAAAACTGTTAATTGATTGCAATGAAAAAGAAATTAATGACCTAATTTCGGTAAACCTGACCGCCCCTATTTTGTTATCAAGAGAGATATCAAAAATTATGATTAAAAATAACTTTGGAAGAATAATAAACATTAGTTCAATTTGGGGTGAAATTGGCGGTTCTATGGAAAGCGTTTATTCTGCAACAAAAGGCGGTCTTATTAGTTTTACAAAAGCCCTTGCAAAAGAATTAGCCCTTGCAAATATCACTGTAAATTCAATTTCTCCTGGAGCAGTGGAAACCGATATGCTTCATGAAATTTCAGATAAAGACTTAATAGCTTTTAAAAATGAAATTCCAGTTGGAAGATTTGCTCAAGCAAGCGAAGTTGCTCAACTAGCCTTGTTTTTAGCGAGCGATAAAGCAAGTTACATTACTGCCCAAAACATTGGAATTAATGGTGGACTAAATTAGTTTTAAAATAATTTGATTTAACACCCCAAAATAATCATCGGCAACTCTAATTCTAGAGTTGTTTTTTTCAATTATTCCTTTTTTTAAAAGCAAGGACAATTGTTGCTTATTTTTGATAAACCTCTCTTCTACCCCAAAAATTGTCCTAAGCCCCAACATCACTCTCTCTTCATCTAGAGTTTGTTCATTGCATAACTCTATTTCTTTTTTTCCATTAAAATAATCTAAAAAGTTTTCAGGATTAGAAATTCTCTTCTCTTCAACAAATGAATGTGCGGCAAGACCAAACCCCAAATATTGTTTCATTTGCCAATATCCTAAATTATGTCTACATTCATAGCCACTTTTTGCAAAGTTAGAGACTTCATATCTATTGTAGCCCAAACATTTAAGTTTTTTATTAACAGCATCATAAATTTCTACACACTTTTCATCTTCAAGAGGAAAATACAGCTTATCTTTTACATTCTTTAAAAGATTTGTTCCCTCTTCAATCATCAACATATACAATGAAAAATGTGTCGCACCCCATACATGTAGTAGTTCAATCTGTTTTTCAAGCGAACCTAAGCTTTGGTTTTCCAAACCCAATAGAAGATCAACAGAAATATTTTTAAAACCTACTTTAATAGCGTTAGACATAGCAGTTTGCACCTGTCTTTTTGTTTGCAATCTTCCTATTTTTTCCAATTCATTTTGAAGCAAACTTTGAACCCCAAAACTTATTCTATTAAAACCTGCATCAAAAAAAGACTTTAGCTTTTTATAGGTTATAGTGTTAGGATTACATTCAATTGAAATCTCACAATCTGCCTGAATTTTAAATTTATTTTTAATAATCTTTAAAATTTCACAAATATAACTTTCATCGACTGAGCTTGGCGTTCCTCCACCAAAATAAATTGAGGAAACTGACAATTGAACATGTTTGCACTGCTTAATCTCTTGTTTTAGAAATTGAAAATATTTTTCGCACCTATCAAAGTCAGTGCAAGAAACAAAGGCGCAATAATCGCACCTCTTTTTACAAAATGGGATATGAACATAAATCATTTGAGAATCAATCATTATCCAATTTCAAAATGCTCATAAAAGCTTCGCTTGGAAGTTCAACCGATCCAATTTGTCGCATTTTTTTCTTACCCTCTTTTTGTTTTTCTAAAAGCTTTCTTTTTCTTGAGATATCTCCACCATAGCATTTGGCAAGCACATCTTTTCTAAGAGCACTTATGGTTTCCCTAGCAATAATCTTTCCGCCTATTGCAGCTTGAATTGGCACCTCAAACATTTGTCTAGGGATAACTTTTTTAAGTTTCTCAGCAATGGCTCTTCCCCTTGTATAAGCTTTTTCTCTATGAATTATCAAACTCAAAGCATCACAGGTTTCACCATTGAGCAAAATATCTAATTTGACCATATCACTTTGTTGAAAACCAGCAAGTTCATAATCTAAAGAGGCATATCCCTTTGTTCTTGATTTTAAGCTATCAAAAAAATCATATATCATCTCACCTAAAGGCATTGTGTAGCTCATTTTGACCCTTGAAGAGTCAATATATTGTAAATCTTTATATATAGCTCGTTTTTCTTGGCATAACTCCATTACCGCACCAACATAGTTTGGTGATGTAAATATTTCTAACTTAACTATAGGTTCCTCAATTTTTAAGATTTCCGCAAAGCTTGGAAATAATGACGGATTCGAAATTTCTAACATAGAGTTGTCATTTTTGTATACCCTATAAGAAACACCAGGTGCGGTTGTGATAATATCTATATTAAATTCCCTTTCAATACGTTCTGTTATGACCTCCATGTGAAGAAGTCCTAAAAATCCACATCTAAAACCAAAACCTAACGCCGTGGAAACTTCAGGCGTAAACACCAAAGAAGCGTCATTTAATTTCAGCTTTTCCAAAGCATCTTTGAGATCATTATATTTTGAACCATCCACACAAAATATTCCTGAAAACACAACCGGCATTACACTTTTATATCCCGGTAAAGATTCCTTAGCTTCATTATCAACATGTGTGATTGTGTCGCCCACTTTTGTATCTGCAACGTTTTTTATGGCGGCGGTCAAATATCCAACTTCGCCTGCACGTAAGATATCACATGGTTTTTGACGAGGAGTAAAATATCCAACCTCTGTAACTTCAAACGTTTTCTGTGTTTGAAACATTTTGATTTTATCACCAGGTTTAACTTGTCCATCAAAAACTCTAATCATAACAATTGCGCCTTTGAAATTGTCATATACACTATCAAAAATTAGGGCTTTTAAAGGAGCTAAATCATCACCATTTGGTGCTGGGACATCACAAATAACCTTTTCAAGCACCTTTTCAATGTTTATGCCTTCTTTTGCAGAAATTAAAGGAGCATCTTGAGCTGGAAGACCTATTACACTTTCAATTTCATTTTTAACTAGGTCAGGCTGTGCACTTGGCAAGTCTATTTTATTTATTACAGGGATAATCTCAAGATTATTCTCAAGGGCTAAATAAGCATTTGCAAGTGTTTGCGCCTCAACACCTTGTGATGCGTCAACAATGAGAATTGCTCCCTCACAAGCAGCAAGTGATCTTGAAACCTCATAGGTAAAATCAACGTGTCCGGGAGTGTCAATTAAATTTAAGATATAATCAATGCCATTATAGTTATAATGCATTCTTGTTGGTGTTAATTTTATTGTAATTCCTCGTTCTCTTTCAAGGTCCATACTGTCTAAAAGTTGTTCGCTCATTTCCCGTTTGGCAAGAGTTCCGGTAATTTCAATTAACCTATCAGCTAAAGTGCTTTTTCCATGATCTATATGTGCTATAATACAAAAATTCCTAATATTTTCTTGTTTCAAGTTTTCTCTCCAATAACCTAATTAAAGTATTATAACAAAAATAGTCTTTGCACACAACTGCTATAATAATTTTTTTAAAAAAAGTAAAAAACATTCTATACTAATAATCAATATCAAATCATTGCAACTTTTTTTACTTCTCTAAATTCTTGAAAAAATAGAAAAATATTTGTATAATTTTATAATAACGTGTATATTAAGTTATATATATAATTAAATTTGTTTTTATGCATATAATATTTCAAAGTAAAAATAAAAATAATTTAAGGAGAAATAATGAACGATATTTTTAAATCTTGGCTGGTGGAAAATTATATAGCTCATAGAGGGTTTCACGACCAAGATGCACCAGAAAACTCCCTTTTAGCTTTTGAAAATGCAATTAAAAAAGGTTATGCAATTGAGCTCGATGTGCATCTTATAAGTGATGGCGAAATTGTTGTTATTCATGATGACACTTTAAAGAGAATGACAAGCAAAGATGGATATGTAAAAAATCTTAAAAGTGAAGATTTAAAAGATTACAAGCTTCTTGGAACAGAACAATATATTCCTACTTTAAATCAGGTTTTGGAATTAGTTAATGGTCAAGTTCCAATCTTAATTGAAATTAAAAATAATGGAAAAGTTGGAGAACTTGAAAGTAAACTCCACCAAATTTTACAAGCATACAATGGCGAATATGCGGTTCAATCTTTTAATCCTTATTCCCTTCAATGGTTTAACTTAAATGCACCAGAAGTTTTAAGAGGACAACTTTCCGGATATCTTAGAGGAACAAAATTGGGCTTTTTCAAAAAGTTTGCACTAAAACGCATGCTTTTAAACAAAAGTGTTTCTAAACCTCATTTTATTTCATATGAAGCAGAGGCTTTACCAAATGCCTATGTTAAACGATATAAAAACCTTCCACTTCTCTGCTGGACTGTAAGAAGTCAAGAACAATACAACAAGGTTATAAAACATTGCGATAACATAATTTTTGAGGGTTTTGAACCCATGATTTAAATTATCAAAATTACCTGACCACTAAATAAAATCAAAAGTATTGTTTCTAATAGATTTAAAATAGATAACAAAATTACAAATATGAGAAAGAGAAAAATCGTGTTTAATCCAACTGCTTTCCCATATTTTTTTTTGATTAAACATCTATTCCTAACCATGCAGTAAAACAAACAAGCAAGCAATAGCATACAAAGTTGAATAGGCAAAATAATTATGATTGCGGAAAAAATTCCACCCAAACCATATAAAACAACAATGATTGTCACATTAAGCCCCAAAAGATAGGCGCGATATACAATTACAAAACAACCTATAGGAAGCAAAAAACCAGCCAAAGAGCATATCAAAAGAATCAATAAAAAACAGCTATAAGATAAAAACCTTTTAAAAAATAATTCTGTTGTAGCTATATTCCCATTAGCAAATTGGGTTATTCCATAATCATTAAAATTAAATAATTCACTTCCATTTAAGTACTTTACAGCGGTGAAAATTCCAGTCAGTAAACCCAACAATGTAAAAAAGCATAGAATAAAAATTCTAATCTTGTTTACCCTTAAAAAGCTTAAAACAGTGTACTTAAAGTTACTGTATTTACCAACATATTTGTACGATTTCATTTATAGTATAATATGTCGAAAAAGAAGGAAAAGAACACAATATTAAATACAATTTATTTTAGCATACATTCTATCTTAGTTATTAATTCTTCTAAACAACCTTATTTTCAAGCATCCAGTCAACATAAATTCCATAACCTTTTGTTGGGTCATTTAAAAATACATGGGTTACCGCACCAATAAGCTTGCCATCTTGTAAAATGGGGCTACCGCTCATCCCTTGCAGTATTCCTCCAGTAAGGTTTAATAGTCTTTTGTCTTTAACTCTAAAAACCAAACTTTTATCACTGCTTTTATTTTGATAATTAGCTTTGATGATTTCTATTTCATATTCCTCTCTTACTCCGCTTACCGAACTTACAATTTTTGCCGGTCCTGGTTTAACACTCATTCGCCCACCGATTGAAGCTACCAGATTTTCATCAACTATTCCTTGTGTACTTTCCACTTTGCCAAAAACTCCAGATGAAGTGTTCATTTGAACATCACCTTTACTATTTTTCCCTTGTAAGAATAAACATCTAAGCTCTCCTGGCTTTCCCTTTCTGCCCTTATTTATACCAATAAGAGAGCAATTATATATTTTTCCATCTTGAACCGGAACAACTGCACCAGTTTCAAAATCAGTAATTGCATGACCTAAAGCGCCATAAGCTTTTGATTGTTTGTCGACATAAGTTAATGTTCCTATTCCTGAAGCATCATCTCTTACCCAAAGTCCTAATTTATATTTTCCACTTTCAACATCAAGCGCCGGTTTTAAAACAAATTCATATTCTTTATCTTTTCTCATTGCTTTAATTTTTACTTTATTGCCAGCACTTTTTTCCAACTCTTCTCTTATCACTTCTACATTAGTTATTTCACTATTATTAATTTTTGTTAAAATATCACCAGCCAAAACTTCTTCACTTTTCTCTGGTATAATACTTCCATCTTTGGTATTAACACTATTTTCACCAATTACTATAACTCCTTTAGTATTTAGAGCAAAACCCAAAGGAATTCCGCCCACATAAACCTCTTTGCCATCGCTTACGCTTACGCCAACCTCTTTTACAGTAAAAAGCCCAAACAACTTAAACTTAAGTTTAGATTTTTTAAGCCCATTTCCAACATCAATGCCTTCATCTGCAAGTGAAGCTGAAATAAATTTTCCAAACCTTGCATTTTCATTTAATTCGTTAAGTTGTTCATAAGATATATAAGAACCATTAGTCAACGAAAATACTGAAAAATCAGTGTTTACAATTAAAGTAACAAAAGCTATGCAAAGCAAAACACCAAATGATTTTAATACAACTTTTTTAAATAAATTGTTTTTCATTACATCCTCACTAACTATTTCTCGGTTAGTGTTTGTAATTTTTTTTAATATATACCTGCGAATAAATCACATAAGCTTAAACCTTATTTACTTTAAGTGAATAGCCTTTAATTAAAACATTTAATTCTATAGATAATACAAAATAAACCTATTTTTTTGCAAACATAATACTATATTTAGTATTAAAATTTAAAACAAATTATATTTATTTAACTTGAATTCATTGTCCTATTGCATATAAAACTAAAAAAATTATCTTCTGCTTTCCAGCCATGCTTTGATTAGCTTCAAGGCACTCTTTGTACGAGCAGATATACAAAATATCCAAACTTCGTTTGTCCGCTTTGCGTTTTTTACTACAAAAAAAACAAACTTAAGTATTATCCTAAATACACCTAAATTTGTTTATAAATTCATTTTTTATTAACTTATACAATCAAATTTGCGCTTTAAATTGTTTTGCTTTTTCAAGCATTTCTTGAGCATGCAACAAAGCTAACTCGCTTTGATTATTGCCTCCTATAAGTTTTGCAAGCTCAACAGATATCTCTTTTTCGCCCAAAAGATTAGTTTTAGAAATTGTCCTTTCCCCAACTGTTTTAAACACATAAAAAAATCTATCTGCCATTGAACAAACTTGTGGCAAGTGACTAATCAAAATAACCTGGTTGTTTCTAGCAAGCATAGCAATTCTTTCTCCAACAGCTTGTGCAGTTTCTCCACTAATTCCGGTATCAATTTCATCAAACACGAAAGTGTTTCCGCTACTTACAATCACAGATTTTAAAGCCAACATAAATCTACTCAATTCACCGCCTGAAATCACCTTTGAAAGAGGTTTTAATTGCTCGCCTTTGTTAGCAGAAAATAAAATTTCGACATCATCATAACCATTATGGTTGTAATTTGTTTGTTTTTCAAAATTAAAACATACCCTAGCATTTTTCATTCCTAAATATGAAAGTTCAAACATTATTTTGTCTTCCAATTTTTTTGCTAGTGTTTTTCTAATATCAGAAATTTCCTTACAGATTTTTAAAGCTTCAACATCAATTTTATTTAACTCGTTTTTTAGTTGAATTAACTTTTCTTCACTATTAACTAAGTTATCGTATTCTGTTTTTGACCTGTCTAAGAACTTCAAAACTTCTGTAACAGACTGACCGTATTTTTTCTTTAAATCTCTATACTTATCAAGTTTAGAGTCAATAGCCTCAAATTCACTTTCATTAAAATTTACAAAACGAGATTGACGCTTAAGCAGAGAAACTAAATCATCTAGTTCATAAATCAATGAATCTAATTTGTCATAAGCAGCAGAAAAATCATTGTTTATATCCTTGATGTTAGCTAAACTACGTAATGCATTTTTAAGTCCCCATAAAGCAGAAAATTGGTTAGAATCTAAATGTTCTAATGAACCTTCCAAGGCTAAAGATATTTTTTCCGAATTTTGCATCACTTGAAATCTTTCTAAAAGTTCATCTTCCTCTTCCTGCTTTGGCATAAACGACTCTATCTCATCAATTTGAAATTTCAATAGTTCCAAATAGCGGTCCCTATTTTCAACATTTCCGCTCAAAAGCTGAATTTGATTTTTAATCTCATTTTTAGCTTGCAACAGATGCTCAAGCTTTAATTTCCCCTCTTTGAGCAATTCTACATCATAGTTATCTAATAAAGTTAAATGATATTTATTATTTAACAAGGAAGTATTTTCATGTTGAGAATAAGAGTCTACTAAATCTTTGGTAATTGTTTTTAAAATGGAAAGAGAGGACAAATTTCCATTTATTCTAACCTCACTTTTACCATCTTGATTAAGGGTTCTAGAAACTACCAATACATCTTCTTCATAACCAAGCTCATTTAAAGTAACTAAACACTCTTGGTTCAAATCTGAAAAAACTGCTTCAACATACATTTTATCTTTACCACTCATAATAAGTGATTTATCTGCTCTTGCCCCTAAAACAAAATCAAGAGCTTCAAGAATGATGCTCTTTCCCGCTCCAGTTTCACCCATTAAGAGGTTAAATCCTTTGTCAAATTCCAATGTCGACTCTTCTATTAGTGCGACATTTTTTATCCTAATATTTTGAATCATAAATCACCTTTCTATTAATTTGAAGAAATGTTTAAAAGGGTGTGTGTAGCATTTTGTGCAAAATCAAAATTTGGAAAAATTGCCATTATAGTATCATCACCACTTACTGCCCCCATAAGAGAATCCAAATTCAACTTATCAATCAAGCCACAGATAGCAGAAGCCATGCCCTTAATAGTTTTTATTACGCAAAGATTTTGGGCAGTTCTAATTGAAATGACTGCCTCTTTGAAGATGCAAATGTTTTTGTTAGATACTGCAGTTTCATTGGTTTCAACAAGTGAATATTTATATTTGCCTGTTTCTTGACTCAAAATTTTGATGAGCCCTAACTCTTTTATATCTCTTGAAATAGTTGCTTGGGTAATGTCAAAGTTAGCATTTTTTAAATATGTAACCAGCTCATCTTGTGTTTCAATTTCGGTTGTTGAAATCAATTCTAAAATTTTTGATTGTCTTTTTGACCTTGCCATCTTACACGTTCCTTTTTCCTTGAATCCCTTATAAAATAAGGCTTTCAGCGATTTGTGAATAAATATAAATTCATATATATTCATCACTTTTTAATGATTATACAATGAAATTTATAATTATGCAAGTGATTTTTGCATAAATATTCAGTGATTTTTTATAAAAATTTGAACTTTTGAATAACTATAAAAATGAAATTTATAAATATAATCATGTATGCATAACTTAAATTATTAACTTTCACTTATAGATTTTATTAAATAGGAATAAAAAAAGTGCAAAAAAAAAGAAGGACTAACATCCTTCTCTATTGATTTAAAATTTCAATCTAACAAATTTTAAACTATTTCTCTTCAAGCTTCTTTGGGTCCTCTTTCGACTGATTAATTTGTGATTTTTTTGAACGAAATGGACTTAAACATTTTCCAACAAGCAATATTATCTTGTTGCAATTATCAAGTGAAAACTTTTTACCTAATGCCTTTCCAAAAATCGTCAACCCAGCAATGAATGCACTGACCAAAGATGCAACAAGAATCACTCCCGCATTGCTAGATAAATTCGCAGTAACTTTAACAACTATTGCGGCACCTGCGGCACCACTTAAAATTCCGCAAACGTCTCCAATTACATCGGCACATAGGCTTGCCACCTTATCCGCATTTTTAATTAACAGCATTGCCTCTTTTGCCCCTTTAACCTTTCTAGATGCCATTGCAGTAAAAGGCTCGATTGTACAAGCAGTAACCGCCACGCCTATCATATCAGTCACTATAGCGATTGCTATAAAGAGGACTATGATAAGAATAGAAACTATAATTCCAGTAGCAGATGTAAGATATTCACTTCCTATACTAAAAACTAACGAAAGTGCAAAAGCAAGGAAAAATATTTTAATAGGCCAAATATACCATTTGCTTCTCTTTGAGGAAACCTTAACCTTTTTCTTTTTCGAGTCATTATTTCCATTTGAGTTTTGCTCCATTTATTAAACTTTACTCCTTTAAAACTATATAATTTATTATATAATAAAAAGAATGATTTTAGAAATGTTTTATTACAAATTCTAAAATCATTAACATTAGAGGCAATTTTTGAAGTAAACCTTGCGGCATAGGTTCGGTAGGATTTCCCTAAAAATTGTACTCATCGTCGCCGTATGAGCAGTTTCCTTTTAAACAATCAATTCACCGAATCGCCACTTAGACCACACTATAATCCCTCAAAAATCAGAAAAATCAACAGTCTAGAAGTTTTCCTTAACGTCAGCTTCATTTCGTTAGCTTTTTTTGCAACACTAGTTTCAACGACAGCAAACACTTCATTAGGCCATTTGAAGTATTTGCTTAAAGTCAATATCCCCTAGATATCACTCAAAGCAGGCTACTCTGCACACAGCTTTGCACCGCAATGCAGGTTTTATCCCATCCAGTAGAATATAAGCTTTAACTTTGTTTCTACCAGTATAGGTCTCCACGATAATTGGGTCGGGTACTATATGCCATTATAGTGCGCCCAAAAATCTTAACTCCCAGCACTCACCCCAGTTTGGGCAACCAAAGCAAGCACCAGGAACTTCACAGCTATGCCCTTCGATGCTTTTAATCATCCTCTCGAATAAAGTGACGACTAGAATACTGCGCCTCTAGTTATTATTATAATAACATATGCAACATTTTATGTCAAATTAAGAATTCGCAAGACAAACGACAAGTTTATAAGGTGTTAAAAAATACCTCAAAAATCATTTTAATAACAAATTGAATCTTGTAGCTAAAATATTTTACAGTTAGACATTTCTGTCATTTAACTATTAATTCAAAAAAACGTTTTCCATTGCAATTACTTTTAAACAAACTAGATTAGCTTATCCTGCCAAATTAATCTTAAATAAAAAGTTCACAATTTGTAACAAAATAATTAAATCTTATATTTTTCATTATGAGATTGTTTATTTACATTCAAAGCCACACCAATAGCACTCATAAAAACAGCCAAAGAGGTTGAACCTGCGGAAATAAAAGGAAGAGGCAAACCAGTTGGCGGAATCGAGCCAGTTACAACTGCAACATTGATTAAAACTTGAGTTGCAATTACACTGGCTATACCCGTAACCAAAAGAGCGCCAAATCTATCTTTTGCTTCCAAAGCAATTTTAATCAAAGCACAAATAAGCACTGCAAAAACGCCAAGCACTCCTAAACATCCAATAAAGCCCAATTCTTCGCCTATAATAGAAAAGATAAAGTCACTTTCACAAAAGGGTAAAAATAAATATTTTTGCCTAGAATTAAATAGCCCTACACCAAACCAACCGCCAGAGCCTAGCGAGTAAAGCGATTGTATCAACTGAAATCCTTCTGCTTTTGGCGAAGCCCAAGGATCTAAAAAAGCCATAAGACGCTTAACCCTATAAGGTTCCAAAAATATCAATGCTGGAACAGCCATAACTCCCGGCACCGCAAGGAATGAAAAGTGCTTTGCACTTATTCCACCAACAAAAAGCATTATTACAAGTGTTATAGCCACACACATTGTTATACTCATATTAGGTTCTAAAATAATTAAACCGCAAAAAAGCGCTCCAACTCCTAAAACAGGAAGCAAAGCTTTAAAAGATTTAACCTTTTCATAATTGTCCGATAAATGACAAGCGCAAAACAAAACAAGCGCAAATTTTGCAATTTCACTTGGTTGAAAAGAAAAACCAAATGCGCCAATCCATCTCCTTGCACCATAATTTTCTATTCCAATCCCTGGAATAAAAACCATAACTAAGAGAACAACACTTATTAAAACCGCCCACCACTTAAATTTTTTAAGCTTTTGATAAGGAAAACATGTAAAAAAAACAAGCCCAACAAATCCAACCAAAACACCAACAATTTGTTTAATTAAAAACCTGTACTGATTTCCCCCATTGAGCCCAGAAGAATAAAAACTTGCACTGTAAACCATAATGCACCCAAATACAACTAGTAGTATTACGCATGATAATACCACCCAAGCTGTTGTACTCATTTTAAAATTAAGTTGTTTATTTTTTTTCATTTACAAACCCCTTAAAATACTCACCACGTTTTTCAAAGTTTTCAAATTCATCAAAACTGGCACACGCAGGAGAAAGCAAAACAACATCGCCAGCACTTGCATTATTAAACGACATTTCCAATGATTCTTTTAAATTATTATGTTTTGTCAAATTAGGAAATTCACATTTTTTCCCGCACTCAAAAATCTCCTCCCTAGCCTTACCATAACAAATTACTAACTTTAAATTTGAATACTCAAAAATTTTTGAATAGTCCTCTTTTTTTCCAATGCCACCAACAAGCAAAATTACTCTTTGATTTTTAAAACATTCAAGTGCACACAATGTACTTGCAACATTAGTCGCCTTGCTATCATTTATGTAAATAACTCCATTAACACTATCAACAAATTCAATTCTATGTTCTATAGCATTAAAACTATCTATTGCCTGTTTAATAATTTTATTTTCAATTTTAAATAGTTTAGCTACTGCAACACTTGCTAAAACATTTTCTAAGTTTTTTTCACCTAGTAGATGTATGGAAGACTTAGGCATGACATACTCATTTTGAAAAAAAACTTTTCCATCTTTTTCACAACAATCAGCACCACTACCAAAAAACAAACCCTTTGCAAAACTTTTGTGTTTTTCAAAGTCATGTTTTAAATTTTTGTTTAGAATGCAATAATTTTCTTCGCTTTGATTTTTACAAATAGAAAATTTAATATTACTATAATTTTCCATGTTCTTATGTCTATTTAAATGGTCAGGAGCAATGTTTAAGATGCATGAAACAAAAGGTTTAAAAGTCGTTGAGTATTCTAACTGAAAGCTACTTACTTCTAATATATATACCCTATCTTTGTAATCTCCCTCATAAAGAGAAATTAACGGCAAGCCAATATTTCCACAAACAACACAATCAAATCCAGCCTCTTCAAAAATTTTGCCTATTAATGATACAGTTGTAGTTTTCCCATTTGTGCCTGTAACTGCTATTATCTTACCCTTAAAAAACTCATAGGCCAATTGAATTTCTGAAATTATGGGCTTGTTTAATTGCTTTAACCTATCTAAAACTTCTCCTTGGTAAACTGCTGGGCTAATCACCACCAAGTCAATCTTTTGAAAGTCAAAATCAAGGTCTATAAAATTCTTAAACTTTAATTTATAATTTAAATTATCATCATAAACAAAAACATTAGCATTAAATTTAGACAAAAAATCTACACAAGCTATTCCGGACTTACCAAGCCCATATACTAAAACATTTTTATTATATAATTTCATACGCCTCCATGGGCAATTTGTGTTATGATTAAATTCAAAACAAACATAATCACCGTTATAATTATATATACTGCGACTATTCTGTTTTCATTCACACCTTTTTTTTGAAAATGGTGATGAAGTGGCGCCATTAAAAAAATACGTTTTTTTGTACGTTTATAATGCGCAACTTGCAAAATATCAGAAAGAGAGGTAATTACATATAAAATACCTATAATAGGAATTAACAAGGCATTTTTAGTAAATAAACAAATACAACTTATAAACCCACCTAATGCCAGAGCTCCAGTATCTCCCATGAAAATTTTTGCAGGATAGCAATTGACACCAAAAAAAGCAAGCAAACTACCCAACATAGCAAAACAAGTTATAAATAAATTTTCATATTCATGCGTCATCAAATCATTTAGGTTAAAAGCGGTCATAAAAGTCAAACAAAAAATCACAAATCCTAAAATAAAAGTGGACGACACCCCTGTTGACAAACCGTCAAGTCCGTCTATTAAATTTACACTGTTTACCACGGCTAAAAAAACAAACATAGCAAAAGGAATTATAAAAATACCAATATCTACACTTTTAAGAGTAAAAGGTATTATAATATCAGACCCAACAAAAACATAAATAAAATAAGCAATTATCGCAGAAATACCAACCTGTCCAATAATTTTTTGATATGGTTTTAATCCTTCGTTTTGCTTAAATCTAATTTTAATGAAGTCGTCTAAGAATCCTAAAATTCCAAACGCCAATGTTGCACCTAGAGCCACTAATGCCAAAGTACTGCCACTATTTAAAAATAAAAGAGAGGTTACTAAAGCCCCAAGCAAAAATATAAAGCCTCCCATAGTTGGCGTACCTTGCTTTTGGCTATGCTCCTCGACATAATGCAATATTGTCTGAGAAACTTTTAACCTTTTTGAAAGTTTAATTACAAGAGGAGATAGCAGTATAGAAATTAATAATCCTAATAAAAAACTAATGTAATATTTTGTCATCATTACTCCTTTTAGAGTTTTAGCGTTTTTACAATACTCTTAACCACTTCAATATCGTCATAGGGACTCATTATGCCATTAATATCCTGATATTTTTCCCCGCCCTTTCCACAAATAACAACAATCTCGTTTCCGTTAAGCATCAAAAGTGCTTTTTTTATGGCCTCTCGTCTGTTATTTTCTCTAAAACATTTTTGCTTATTAACTATTCCTTGTAAAATATCATCACTTATTAAATCAGGATTTTCAAATCTTGGGTTGTCACTGGTCAAGATAATCGTATCACTATAACAATCTGCAATTTTTCCCATTATTGGTCTTTTTAAAGCATCCCTATTTCCACCACATCCAAAAACGGTTATAATTTTTTCATTCATTGAAAGTGTTTTTACATTTTTTAATATATTTTCTAATCCGTCAGGTGTATGAGCAAAGTCTACAACAACAATACCCTTAGAAGTTTTTATAATATTAAATCTACCATCTACACGCTCAATTTTTCTCATTGCTCTTTCAACACTCTTTGACTGAAAACCCAAAAGAAGCGCAGCTGTTGCTCCAGCTAATATATTATAAACATTGAAAAGTCCGCACAATTTTGTTTTAATTTTCATAACATTATCAAGGATATTTGCAATAAACCGTGATCCTTCTAAATTTAATGCCACATCCATAGCAAAACAATCAGAAGGTGCAGAAATGCCATATGTTATAACATATTCTCCCTCAAAGTTTGAAAAATAGGAATCATCACAATTTATCACCAAAGTTTTTATTTGATTTGACTTTAAAAAGCCAATTTTTGTTGATGAATATTTTTCCATGGTTTTAAAATAATCTAGATGATCTTGAGTTATGTTTGTCAGTATTCCAACCTCGAATCTTAAACCATATATTTTTTCCAAGGCAATTGCATGAGCAGAAACTTCCATTGCTACAATTTTTACACCATTATCTACCATTTTTCTAAATATTTCATGTAGCTTAAAAGGGTCTGGCGTTGTCAAATCACAATCAAAACTCATGTGATTAATATGATAACCTAAAGTGCCTATAACTCCTACCCCACAATTATTTTCCAAACAAATTTGTCTTATAATCATTGTTGTTGATGTTTTTCCATTTGTCCCGGTTATGGCTATTAACTTTAATTCATCAGCTGGATTGCCCCAAAAATTTGCAGATAAAATAGCAAGCGCCCTTCTCGTATTTTTAACAATAATTTGTGGCACTTCAACATCAAGCTGTTTTTGACACACAATCGCAATTGCTCCATTAGAAATTGCCTCATGAGCAAAATCATGTCCATCAGTGTTGCTTCCAACCAAACAAACAAATAATGCATTTTTACAATTGTCCTTGCTTGAAAAAACAATGTTCTCTATATCAACGGTATCATTACCAATTATTTCATCTATATCCATTTTTAAAACTAATTGCTTTAATTTCATTCCTACCTCAATTTAAATAATTTTATGATGATAATGAAATAGTTATGTTAATAACATTATTTCAAACACCGAATTTTAAAATTTCTTTTTAGTTTTTTATTGTTATTAATAGCGCTTTAGACTAATCTGATTTTAATTTCACAAATATTTCATTTACAAAAATAACGGTAAAATAGCTCATCGTTTCTTATTTTTATTTGGAGTCAGACTGCTTCTCTTCGCGCGCTTGACAATCTGCTTGAGTATAAACTTCGAAGCTTTTGAATTTCATCAAAAATTATTTTGTTTCACAAAATATGCTCGCTTCGCTCTCGCTCCTTGTTTTTATCGGGCGTCGATTGCTTCCAAATGCCCCTTCGTGGCGCTTGACGCAATCTCCTTGAGTATAAGGTTGCGATGTTTTGCTCTCTTCTTTCGCAAATCCTTCTCTTCGAGAATGTCTTGCTTCGCAAGCTCATCGCTCTTTTATCGGGCGTCGATTGCTTTCAAATGCCTCTTCGTGGCGCTTGACGCAATCTCCTTGAGTATAGTCTAAAATTTGGGATAAGTGATATAATTAATAAAAATAGTTATAAAAGTTTATATATCAACAAAAAAATTCAAATTAGTTTGAAAAGCAAAAAATATTATGTATAATTACTCTTGAAACTAATAAATTCATTAATAGTGAAAATACTAAAAAACAGGAAAATACCATGCAAGAAATAATTAAAACAAGCAGTGTAGATGTAAATTTAATCAATTTTCAAAATGAACATTCTACTTTAGAACTTATAGATAAATGCGAAAGTTCTTTCATAAATCAAATAGACGATTTGATAAGTGATTTATTGTCTTTACCAGAAATTAAGATAATTCTTTTGACTGGTCCTTCCTCTTCAGGAAAAACAACAACAGCAAATTTAATTGCCTCAAAACTAACTAGTTGCAATATACCATCGACAGTCATTTCTATGGATGATTTTTTTATTGATAGAGATATTACACCAATTTTAGAAGATGGCACTTACGATTTTGAGAATGTAAATACAATCGATATTCCTCTTTTTAAATCGTTTTTAAAAGAAATACTTCAATCCAACAAATCAAAAATGCCAAGATTTAACTTTGTCGAAGGCAAACGAATTGGATTTGAAGAGATAGAGATAAAGGAAAATGGCATAATTATAATCGAAGGCATTCATGCGCTAAATCCCATTTTCATAAATAGCCATGAAAATGAAATTTATAGAGTTTATGTTTCCCCTAACACTAATTTTACTATAAACAATAAAGTTGTTTTAAAACCAAATGAACTTAGAAGAATGAGAAGATTAATAAGAGATTATTTCCATAGAGGAATGACGGTAAATCAAACACTAGAACTTTGGGGAAATGTTTGTCTTGGTGAAGAAAAATATATTAAACCTTTTAAACATACTGCCAATTTTTGGATTGATTCTACCCATAATTATGAACCTTTATTATATAAGAAATATCTTCCACCAATATTAAATGATGATTCAATTTGCAATGAAATTAAAAATTCTTTAAAATTCTTTTCTGAAATTGAAATAGAATTTCTCCCTAACAACTCTCTATTAATGGAATTTTTATCAGGGCTTAAATAATCAATATTAGAATAATTTAACTATATGTAGTATTACTTATTTTTACATACATACAACATATTGTTTTATGTTACATTAAATTATATCTTTACCCCACTGCCTTTTTATCGTAAATCTATTTAGATTAGCCCACCTACTCAACAAAAAGTAAAAATAAAAAAAAATAATAAAGAGTATAAAATGAATTGTTGTTAAATAAATGTTCTCATAAATATAAACTATTATGTGATATTGCTTTGCTCTTTCTAATAAAGTTTGTTTACATAAACTATTGCTTTTCAAACATCACTGTTTGAATAAATATCACTTTTGCCTGAATGAGCCTTCCGGTGCTTTCAGACAAATTTTCATAATAAAGCTTATAATAATTTATTCAACTTGCAATCAAACTCTTGGAATTAAAAAAAAATCTTGCTATAATACTTAATATGAAACAAATTGAACTATATACAGACGGAGCTTGCTCGGTAAATGTGCAAATTGGTGGATGGGGATGTATTTTAATTTATAAAGATTCTAAAAAAGAACTTAGTGGCGGTGAACTTAATACAACAAATAATAGAATGGAACTTATGGCAGTAATAAAAGGATTAGAGGCACTAAAAGAGCCCTGCCAAGTAAACATTTATAGCGATTCTGCTTATGTTGTAAATGCATTTGAAAAAAATTGGATTACGTCTTGGCAACTAGCTGGATGGAAAACAGCATCTAAGGAGGAAGTTAAAAATATTGATTTATGGAAAAAAATACTTTCTCTTGGCTCCTATCATAAAATCAAATTTATTAAAGTTAAAGGGCATAGCGACAACGAACTAAACAATCGATGTGATTTTCTTGCTACAAATGAAATTAAAAAACTTAAAGAAGTTAATAACAATTAACTTCTTTTTTTAATGACTTTACTAATTACTTCCCCCACCTATTCATTACATGGCGCGAGATAAAAAATATAAATTTAAATAGCAACAAGTTTAAACCAACACCACATCTAAACAACTCGTAAAACGCTACTAAAGGTGTTTTCTATTATAAATTAGCTTAAAAAAAAGATGAGTGTTTAATTTCATCTTTTTTACATCAACTCATTTATTGTATTTTTTTTAACAACTCTAAATTTTTTTCTAATTTTTCTTTTTCCTTATCTATCAGTTCTTTAGGTGCCTTCTTCAAGAACCCTTCATTTGCAAGCATTTTTTTACTGCGTTCTATTTCGAAATTCAAGCTTTCAATTTGTTCCTTAATTTTACCCTCATCCTGAACACTCTCATATTCAATAAAAATAGTAAACAATTCAAAAACAAATTTTGCATTACAAGTTTTTTCATTAGAAATAACTTCAATATCTTTGCCAATACACAATTTTTCAATTTGAGGTAAAATAGACGCAATATTTTTGTATTTTTCATTTAATAGAAGATACATTTTTATTTTAGTTGATTCACCTATTTTATTTTCTGCCCTATAGTTTCTAACAACCTTAATTGCAGTTATAACTTCCTCAAACATTTTTGCATCTTTTGAAAAGTTAAGTTTTTCGTTATAAGTAGGATAACTTTCCAACATAATTGTTTTAGCATGATGAGGCAAATTAAGATAAATATACTCGGTAATAAATGGGATAAAAGGATGAAGTAACTTTAAAGACTTTTCAAAAACATATAGAAGTACATATTTAGTTAGCAAAGCTTGATTTTCTTCTTTCATTTGAACTTTAGAAATTTCAATATACCAGTCACAAAAAACATTCCAAACAAAGGTAGTAAGTTTATTGATTGCAACTCCTAATTCAAACTTTTCTAGATTTTTACAAATCTCTCTAGACAACTTGTTAATAGAGTTTATTATCCATTTATCACAAATTGTAAGTCTAGATTTATTTTCTAAAATAAATTGTTCAGGATCTAAGCTTTCATTAGCAGCGACATGGAGAACATACTTTCCGGCATTATAAAGTTTATTTAAAAACAACTTTGCTTGTTTTGCCTTTTCTTCATCATATTTTAAGTCCATTCCCATACTCAAGCCAGCAACTAAAGAATATCTCAAACTATCTGCGCCATATTTTTCTATCATGACTAATGGGTCCACACCATTCCCTAGACTTTTTGACATCTTTCTCCCAAGTTTATCTCTTACTAAACCATTTATAACAACTTTTTCAAATGGACATTTACCCATAAACTCCAAACCGCTATAAACCATTTTAGAAACCCAAAAAGAAATTATATCATAAGCTGTAACTAAAACATCTGTTGGATAAAAATAATCTAATTCAGGAGTTTTGTCCGGATATCCTAACGTAGAAAATGGCCAAAGAGCAGATGAGAACCAGGTATCCAGCACATCTTCGTCTTGCACAAAGTTTTTAGAACTACAGTTAGGACAAAATTCAGGTTCATTTTCACAAACAAACATTTCACCACAATCTTGGCAATAATAAGCAGGAATTCTGTGTCCTAACCATAATTGTCTTGAAATACACCAGTCTTTAATGTTTACAAGCCAGTTAAGATATTGTTTTTCAAATCGAGTAGGAACAAATTTTAAGTCATTATTATTAAGTGCGTCTACAGCAGGTTTTGCAAGTTCTTGCATTTTAACCCACCATTGGGTAGAAATTTTAGGTTCTGTAATACTATTACATCTTTGACAGGTACCAACATTATGAACATATTTTTCTTTTTTAATTAAATAACCCAACTGACTTAATTTCGCTTCAATAAGTTCTCTAGCACTCTCTCTTTCTAAACCAGCAAATTCTCCAGCTAGTTCATTCAATTTTCCATCATCATCTATACATGATAAAACAGGAAGGTCATGTCTTAAACCCACTTCATAATCATTTGCATCATGTGCTGGAGTTATTTTTACAGCACCAGTACCAAAACCAATTTCACAATATTCATCTGCTATTAAAGGAATTTTTCTATCAGTTAAAGGCAAACACAAATTTTTTCCAATATGACCCTTATATCTTTCATCATTAGGATTGACAGCCACTGCAGTATCAGCAAAAAGAGTTTCTGGTCTAGTCGTTGCAATAACAACAAATCCAGAACCATCTTCAAAAGGATATTTAATGTGCCACAAGAAAGTTGGCTTTTGAACATAAATATTTTCCATATCACTTATTGCACTTTTACAATGCGGACACCAATTTACAACCCTTTTTCCACGATAAACCCAGCCTTTGTTATAATAATGAACAAAAGCATGTCTAACCGC
>CALKLQ010000021.1 GCA_937992055.1 uncultured Clostridia bacterium
GCACCAAACTATTGCGAAGTTTGTGGATATGCAAAGAGTTTCTTTGAAATAAAACCAGAGAATTATTAATAAAATAAGAAAAAATTAAAAAATAACATAAGGCGTTTAAAACGCAATATGTTATTTTTTTTATTTTAAGATAATTTAGTTGAAAAACATTGAAGTTTAAAGCAAAAACGAAACCAAGATTAAAGACTTTTGAAACTTGCAGAATAATAGAAAAAACTTTATGTTTTTTCATACTTTTTGGAAAATATTTCTAAAGATCGCTATTTATAAAAGTTACCAAACTCATCTCTTTTTTGATGTATCCAGTTTAGATGTGATGGATTTTCTGTCTTAGGAACTTCACAATTTACAACTATTCCAAAACAGTCGTGTAAAAAGAAATACGAAACACTTATTTCTAAATGTTTCGTATGACTCTCTATTGGCGGGATGGTGGCAATTCTCACCCCCGCAAAATTAAGATAAAATAAGGATTAAACCCGTGTGCGAACATTGTTCTTATTGCTAGGGTAAATAACCCTAATTATGAGTTTTTGTAAAAAGATATTCTTTTAATATGTTTTGGGATTTGTTTTATATATTTTAAAATTAAATATTAAAAAATTAACAATTTTATAAAAATATATGATATACTGAAATTGGCGAGGTGCTATTATGAAGTTTATACATTGTGCAGATATTCATTTGGATAGTAAGATGGAGACAAATTTATCATCACAGAAAGCGAAGGAACGAAAAAAAGAAATTCTTAATACTTTTGAGAAAATGGTTACATATGCAACGGAGAATGACGTAAAAGCAATAATTATTGCTGGTGATATGTTTGATACTGCAAGGATAACCAATATCACTAAAACCCGAGTTTTAAATACTATAAGTAAAAATCCAAACATTGATTTTTTATATTTAAGTGGCAACCACGATGAAAGTAATTTTATATCTTTAATCGAAGATGTCCCTAAAAATTTGAAGATATTCGGCAATAAATGGACAACATTCGAATACGGCAACATAAAAATCACAGGTGTATGTCTTAATGAAAACAATTCAGCTACGATTTACGATACTTTAAACCTTGGTTCGAATGATATAAACATTGTTGTTATGCATGGGCAAATCAGTAAACACAATTCAAAAGAAAAGGGGGAGATAATCAATCTTACAAAACTAAAAAATAAAAATATTGATTATCTTGCTTTGGGACATATACATTCTTATATTCAAGATAAGCTGGACAAGAGAGGTGTATATTGTTACTCAGGTTGTTTGGAAGGAAGAGGTTTTGATGAATGTGGTGAAAAAGGGTTTGTTTTGCTAGATATAGAAGATTCTTCTATTTTATCGCAATTTATACCATTTGCAAAAAGACAATTAGTAGAGTTGGTTGTTGATATTACTGGGTATGATAATTGGTTTGATATAGAAAGTGAAGTGTTGCAACAAAGCAAAAAATTGTCTTTTGATAATTTACTCAAAGTGACTCTTAAGGGAAAGTATAAAATTAAACTAGATAAACATCTGGGTATGTTGGAACAAAAACTAGAAAAATTTTATTTTGTTAAAATTAAAGATGAGTCAATATTGGAAGTAACATTAAAAGATGTTGAAAACGACATTTCATTAAGAGGAGAATTTATTAGAAAGGTATTGTCTTCAACTTTAAAAGATGAGGAAAAGGAACAAACAATTCTAGTTGGATTAAAATCTTTATTCGGGGAGGATTTGTAATATGAAATTAATTAAATGTCATATTGAGAATTTTGGCAAATTAAATAATTTTGAATTTAACTTTTCCGAAGGTTTTAATAGCATTAAAGAGGAAAATGGCTGGGGTAAAAGTACTTTTGCAACATTCATTAAATCCATGTTTTATGGATTGCCTTCTACAACTAAAAGAAATTTAGATGAAAATGAAAGGAAAAAATATACACCATGGCAAGGTGGTAATTTCGGTGGAAATATAGACTTCGAAATTAATGGAAAACAATATCGTATAGAAAGGTTTTTTGGCAAGAACAACTCGGAAGATACATTTTCGCTTATAGATATCGCAACAGGAAAAGAATCAAAAGATTATACTGAAAATATTGGCGAGCAAGTTTTTGAACTTGATGAAGAGGCATTTGAAAGAAGTGCGTTTATTCCACAAAAGGTTTTAAATTCAAGCATTAATGAAAGCATTTCAAACAAGTTGACAAACTTGATTCAAGGAACAACAGATAACTATAATTATGAAGATGCTCAAGACAAACTTGATAAAAAGAGATCTTTTCTGTCCAATAATAAAGGAAGTGGACAAATTCAGTTAATCGAAAATAAGATAGAAGATGTAATAGGACAAATAACAGAATTAAACACAAGTGCATTAGCGATAAATGATATTCAAAAACAAGTTGATTTGTATGACAATGATATAGATAAACTCTTAAAAGAACAAAGTGAAATTAAAACACAAATTAAAGAATATAGTAAAGCTCAACAAAAAATTGCAAACAAAGATTTGTATAATAAATTGAACAATCAAGTCTCCGAAACAAATAAAACAATAAGCGTGAAAGAAAATGTTTTTAATGGTAAAAATACTAGTGTACTAGAAATAGACTCCTATATTAATATTGCGAAAGATGTATCAAAGCGAGAATCTGAATTAAAATTAAAAGAAAAAGATGAATATGTTAATAAAAAATATGACAGTCTAGTAAAATATTTTGGTGATGAGAATAATATTCCAACGGCCGAAAAAACTAAAGAAATAAGTGACAAAATATTGAATTATACCAGCCTAAAAAATCAAGTTGAAAGTTTATCTGTTCAACAAAAAAGCATAAACGAAACCAATAAAAAGTCCAAATTATTAGGCTTATTTGCAATATTATCATTATTAAGTTTGATTCTGGGTGCAGTGTTAATAAATACATCTTTAATGGTTTCAGTTATATTGTTAGTTATTGGGGGAATTCTACTATTATCATCTGGTTTTATGTATTTGGTTAATATGATTAATGTAAAGACTAAAAATGTAAATAATGTAAATTACGAACAACTACAATCCAACAATAATGAATGCTTAAAACTGCAAAAAGAAATAGAAAAATTTTTATATTGTTTTGAAGATGTTGATACCGATTACAACACTGCAATAAGTAATATAATTTTAAACAGAAAAGACTTTGAAAATATAAAAAAACAAAAAGAAGAAAATCTAAAAGAGAATAATGAGTTAAGAGATAGTCTGTCAGAAGAAAAGGTAAAAGTAGAAAACTTCTTGGAACAATTTAATCTTGATAATAACATTGATTTACTTGATAATCTTGCACTCTTAAAACAAACACTTATTGACATTTCAAATTTAAAAGAAAAATTAAAAAAGGAACAAGATGAATTAGATAATTTTAAAAAAGAAAAAAATTTTGATATTGATGATAATTCTATAGTAAATGTTGATATAAATAAATTACAATCAAAAGAAAGTGAATATCAAAACCAAATTGATACTTACAGAGAATATAAATCAAACTGTGTTGCTAAAATTAGTAAGATTCAAGACGATATTTCTGTACTGGACGATTTAGAAAGTCAGAAAGAGAATCTTGAGAATGAATTAAATGAGCTTAATAAAGAATTTAACGCTATTAAAAATGCTAAAAAATTCCTTGAAATGGCAAATGAGAGTTTATCAACTAAATTTTTAGAGCCAATGAAAAATGGATTAAATAAATATTTAAGTCTAATAACTGGCAAAGATTTTGAAAATCTTAAATTAGATATAGATTTTAATATTTCGTTTGAAGAATATGGAAAATACAGAGATGTTGATTATTATAGTAAAGGTTACAAAAACTTAATTGATTTATGTATGAGATTGGCATTAATTGATGCTCTCTTCGATAAGGAAAAACCTTTTATTGTTTTAGATGACCCATTTGTAAATATGGATGATGTGAAAATTGAAAACGCAAAACAATTTTTGCACGAGTTATCAAAAACTTATCAATTAATTTATTTTTCATGTCACGAATCAAGATGTTAAGAGTATTGTATAAAATTTATAAAAATAAAAAGTTGACTATAAAAATAGCCAACTTTTTTATTCATTAGTACTTATTTGTTCTTCTTAAACTTGGTATTATAATAGCAGGAATGCCTTTTAGAAAAAAATAAAAGAACTGCGTGTGCGAACGCAGTTCCGATTGGCGGAATAGTGTCAATTCGCACCCTTGCTAAATTAAAAGAATATAAGGCTTATAGCCGCGTGCGAACGCGATTCCGGTTGATAGGTTACAATATAAATTAAACTGAAAACGACCACGGCAAATCTGTTGACCATTATCTGAAGAAGTATGGACTAATCTAAAAAAGTACGTTAGAAATAGCGAGCTTTTCATAATTTTAACTTAAATAAAAATTTTAGAATTCTTATACAAAAATAAACAGAGTATGGTATAATAAAAGTGTAAAACTTAAGTGTACAAAGGAGCAAGGTATGATAGACAAAATAAGTGCTTTAATAAATGAAAAAATAAGTGAACAAAAAACTATCTATGTATTAAAAGGTTTTAATTCTATAATTGATAAAATGAAGTTAGATTGTGAACACGTACTTGATTTGGATTTAACTAAGGATATAAAAAATTTAGAAAACTCACAAAACAAATTATTGGAAAGCTCAATTAAAGGATTAATATCTAATTCTCCTTTGTACTGTTTGTATGAAGAAATGTATATGCTTATTAAGCAAGAGCTTTTTGGTATTGTAAAGGCAAATAATTATAAAGTTTGTATTATAGATATAGGGATATTTAACAATTATTATCCCGGCTTCAATAATCAAGATAATAACATAATTGTGAACAAATATGACCAAGATTTACCTGAAAGTAATTTTTTACAAAAAGTTTATTCCAGTTGTATTAACGAAAGTAATAATTTGGTAATTTCTTATAATGAAATTGATTCTGAATTTGTAGATTCATATATTAGTTTATTTATGTCTCATTCAACTTATTTGATAGCACATAAAATTGATGATACAAAAAATATTGATGTTTTTGATAATACTAATTTTCAGCATTTGGTTGGAATATTTAATAAAATAATGAATGGAGAATGTAATACAATTTCATATTTTAAAGTTGAAAATAATGACAGATCTCCAGCATTAAAGTTTGTCTCTATCTTAAATTCCTTAGGAGTTAGGGTTGTTACAAAAGAAAATTTATTAAGAGAACAATTGCCGGATCTTTATAATGATTATTTAGACATTCTTCATAGGAAAAATGAAACATTCGATTTTTATGATATAGAAATGTATAAAGATCCATTTAATTCAAATGAGATTTCAAAATTAAATCAAAGTATAATTATAGATACTATATATCAAAACATTTTAAAAGCACAAAGTGGTCAGTATCCTAGGGATATATTTGTTACTGCTCCAACAGGTGCAGGAAAATCAATCCTTTTCCAAATTCCGGCGATATTAGCAGCTGAAAAGAATAATTTAGTTACTATTGTTATTTCTCCATTAATAGGATTAATGAATGACCAAGTTGAAAATATTAAGCCTATGACAAAGTGTGCTGCTACGATTAATTCAGACTTTACTCCTTTTGAAAAAGAAAAAATAAAAGAAAATATAAAAGATGGTAAAATATCTATATTATATATTTCGCCAGAATCGTTATTGAGTAATTCGGACATCACAACATTTATTGGAGATAGGCAAATAGGACTTTTGGTTATTGACGAAGCACATACAATAGCAACGTGGGGTAAGAATTTTAGACCTGACTATTGGTATTTGGGAGACTATCTAAACAAATTAAGACATAATTCAAAACATATATTTCCAATAGCAACATTTACAGCAACGGCTACTATAGGAAATGGTACAGAAGATATGTATCATGATATTATTGACAGTTTAAATATGACACCAATTGCCTTTATAGGAAATGTAAAAAGAAAAAATATCAAATTTAACATTCGTGTTTGTAAAAAAGATCACGCTTATGCTGAAGAAAAAGATCAAAAGGTAATATCAACAATAAATAAATATTTAGAAAGTAATGAAAAAACATTGGTTTACTTTCCATATGTATCGAAATTAAATGAAATATATAATTATTTAGACACTCAAAAAGTTGCTAAATATTATGGGGGGTTAGATAAAACGAATAAAAATGAGACTCTGGACAATATAAAGGTTGGAACTTCAAATGTGGTTTTGGCAACGAAGGCTTTCGGAATGGGAATTGATGTTTCTGATATTACTAATGTTTATCATTTTGCTCCAACAGGAAATCTGGCAGACTATGTGCAGGAAATAGGTAGAGCTGCTAGAAAACCAGAATTGACAGGTATTGCATCAACAGATTTTTATAGAGAAGATTTTAGATATATTAATAAATTATATGGAATGTCTCAAATAACTATTTACAACATAATTGGAGTTTTACAAAAAATATTATATAAGTATAGGCAATGTAAAAAAAGAAATTTTTTAATATCGACAGAAGAATTTGCTCATGTGTTTGTTGCACAAGATGATGCAGAAATAGAAAATAAATTAAAGGCAACTATTTTGGCAATAAAAAAAGATTTTATAAAAATGACAAGCTATGTTCCTTTGATATTTAAGCCAAGAAGCATGTTTACGAAAGGATTGTTTTTTATTCCAGATTCAAAACTTACTTATGTAAAAACCATTGGTTTTTATAAATATCTTAATAAAAGATATGACAGAGAACAATTATCAAAAATGACAGGTGAAGGAAGTTTACATTCATATTTAGGGGACGTGTATGATTTTGACTTCAAGAAATGTTGGGAGGAAAAGTATAATAATCTAGAATCCAACGGTCTTTCATTTGGGGCATTTAAAAGAAAATTTTTCACAGTAGATGATAAAGGAATTAATGAATTAGGTTTGGATAAAAATGCTTTTTTAGATAGGATGTTGCTTAAAGTTGCAACTAAGTATGGTGAGAATTTTAATTCCATTTGTAATAAATCATACCTTATTCTTGATAAAATTAAAGAAACACTTGATGATCTAAGGGTTTCTGGAAAGCATTTTAGCATTGAAGACATGGCATCGAAAGTTTGTGTAAAATTAAATGAAGGGATAAGTGTTCGTAAAATGAGTGGAATTCTTGATCCTCTATTAAACATATTAATAAGTGTTGACAGAAATACAACTTTTGGTAAAACAAAGTTCTGTGAATATAACTCTCAAACCAATAAATATCATATAATTTCATCATATTATAGTAGATTGATTTATGATTTAAAAAAGGAAATTAAAGCATATTTCTGCAATAATCTATTAGAAAACGAGAGGATCTCTATCATTGATTCAACTAAAGATTCAAATAAGAAAATGAGAAAAAATTTATTGTTGGTTTCTGTACAGTTATTGGAATTGTTTGATCTAGTAACATATAGTTTACAAAATGGTGAAAGACCAGAATTCTTTATTCGTATTAATAGTGAGAAAGCGATACAAAGAGTTTTAGACAAAAAGGATTACCATAGTCAAACACTAGATACTATAAGAGATATGCATTATTCATCTGTTGATTTTATGACTCATTTCTTTGAAAAGTTAAATGATAACGAGAGTAGGTGGAATTTTATAGAAGATTACTTTTTGGGTGTTGATTTGTATAAAAAGTATAATGTTGAAAAAAATAATAAGACTAAAATAAAAATAATTGATGATGCTCGCAATGAGCAATCAACACACATAAATCAAGATGTCACAAAAAAAGAAATGTTAAATATTTACACAATAAGTGGAGATGAGGTTGAGGGGAGATATTATATTTCAGATAGAGAAATAAAACTATCATATCCTGCAATTAAATTATCAAAAGACTGTGAAGTGGCGAAATGTTTATTAAAAGGTAGGGTTGGTGACGTATTTAAAGTTAATGACTATGAGTATTTAATTGAAAATATTGAGCAGCACGAAATTTAATCATTAGTAACAATATTAATAATAAACACAATAAAAAGGTCAACTCTATTTACTCGGAATTGACCTTTTTAAAAATTATATGTTTGAGTTTAACTGGATATCAATCTAATTGAAGGAATAACGATACCTGGAATGCCTTTTAGACAAAAATAAAAGAACTGCGTGTGCGAACGCAGTTCCGATTGGCGGAGCCAACGCTATCCAATTCTAACTTTAAAGTCTATGTTGGAGATAAGTGGATTAAATTATTTTTAAAAATAGTTCTGTAATTCCCCAAACTACTAATCCTGATATTATAGCACCTAAAACACCCAACCAAAAACTTTCTTTTTGAAAAACAAAGTTGGTTTCTTTGTTCTGAGATTTGCTAATTTTTACTTTATTTCCTTTTCCACCTTCTTGTTTAATTTCAATCTTATTATTTTCTGACATAGTGACTTTTTCTTCGTCTTCAAAGTCTAAAATCAATTCTTCTAGTTTTGTTTGTATAAAACGAATTAAAGGGAAATATGCTGTTTTTAAATATTTGTTTATTGCATCATTAAAGTTTTTCGTTGCCCAATATACCCTATGTGCTTTATATTGTAATTCTGTTTTATCATCGCAATCTTCACATAGTAATTTGTATGATGATTTTAAAAACTCTATTTCATTAACATTTTCAACGACTTCAACAGTATTTTGACCGAATTTAAAGAAATCTTCTGCATTTTCATAATTTTTTAATACATCCTTAAAAATTTCTTTTACTTGTTCATTTGTATTGATAAAATTCTTTAAAGTAATTAATGGAGCTTTTCCTGTATCATACTTTATGTTCATTACATCACTAGCAATATTATTAAAACTTTTTAAAATTTTTTTTACTTCTGTGCTTTTATTCATATTTATTCCTTTGAACAATATGGACAACAGGTTGAGATGTGTCCATTCAATATTTTAAATTCATGTTCACACTCAACACATTTTTTATTTGTCATATTGGATTCTTCTAAAATAGGTGGGTTTGGCAATGCTCTTTTTTTATGTTTTGTTGTAAGCTTAAAGAATTTATTGTTTTTGTTTGCGTTTTTAATAGTTTCAATTGTTAAATTTTCAGCAATTATTTCTTTACACTCTTCAATATAATGAATTCCTTCTTTTGTATAAAAATTTTCAGAAGAAGATTTTAGTTTGCAATAAGGACAAAATAATTCTGAATAATCTCCATTCCCTTGAAATTCGTTTGTTGCTAATCTGAATTTTTGTTCACAAAAAGGACATTCGTATTCTAAAAATCCATCAGTATCACTTGATAAGTTAATTATAAAACTTTTTTCCATATTACACCTCGCGACTATTATAACACAAAAATGCAAATATGTTAATATTGTTGTGACAAAAAAAGAAGAAGGATTTTTCAATCCTTCTCAAGTTGTTTTATTGATTGTTTTGCAAGTGAGAATAAACTTCTTTTGCGGTAAGATTTTGAGAGTTGCCAAAGGTTTCGGCAAAGTTTTTTAAGTCGGTTGCAAACATTAAACTTATTCGTTTAAGTTGCTGATTTGACATACTTGCTTTACCTAATTTTAAAGTGTTATCTTCAAAATTAAATTTGGCTGTGTTCTCTCGTAATTCTTCACAATCAACAAAACATTTTGTTTTGGTATCAGTCATAAGCATTTATATTTTTATATAAAAACTTGTTAGTAGCGATACCAATTTCAATCCAGACTTCAATTTTGAAGTCCACATTTATTATAGCATAATCAAGTAAAAATTACTATATTTTTAACAAAAAACAAGTGGGTTTCACACTTGGTTTAAGCTTTGGGGAATAGACTCAAAATCGACTCTTTTATATTTTTGGTGTGAGTCGCCGGAAAGCCCGATAAAATGGGGCTTTTTGGGATTCAAAAATCGATTTTGAGCCAATTTCCTTATCCTGCTCGATATTTTTTAATGTTAATTTAAGTTATTTTTACCACGTTAAGACTAATTTTTGCAAAACTATTTCTTAAATACAAATATATATTCGTGTTTAAACAAGTACAAGTTGTTTTTCAACGCTCTATAATGCCAAAGAGCTTGTTGATTTTGTTTTCCTTTCGTCTCATTAAAATTTTTAACAAGTATAGCTTTTAGTTTTAACTTATTCTTCATAAACAATTGCATACAATAAAATCCAAGTGGTATAACTTGACTATCTTTATACATATCGCCAATCACAATAGCACAATATCGTCCTTTCTCAAGAATTTTTGTACTATCAACTATTACTTTTTCAAGTTTATTTAAGAATTCATCTAATGATTTCGTATTTGAAAGATCTTTTTCATTTTCGCTGAATTTTATAATATCCCAATATGGTGGGTGGTAGAGTATAAACTGAAAACCTTTGATATTATATTTTTCTAACAATTTACTATAATCAAAATTTGAACTATCACCAACGTATATGTCTGTAATTGTTCCATTGTTTTGTTCTTGATTAATTAAATGCTTAGAATTTTTTGCAACATCTTCTTGTAATTCAATACCAATTCCATTTCTTTTTAATCTTTGACATTCAATTAAAGTTGTTCCACCGCCAAGAAATGGATCTAAAACAAAATCGCCTTGCTTTGTAAATCTTCTTAAAAGTTGATTAGGTATTTGTGGAACGAAATTGCCATGATAACTTGCTGAGTGTACTCCCGAATTATCACGCTTATCAATTATCCATAAAGAATCCACATTTATATCTAGGTTTTTCCAATCAGTTAAATCTAAATCATTTATCTTCATTTTTATTCTTAAGTTCCTTATTTAATCTAAATCTCCATTCTGTTGGATTATACCAAAAACAACCTTTACAACCTAAATTAGGATCATATTTTTCATTACCATCATACCAATACTCAATAACTTTATATCCTTTGCCACGACAACCTGTTTTAACACAATTTTCGCAAATTCTTGATTTTAGTAAATTATTCTCTCTTGTTAATAGCATAAATTTACATTGAATTTGTTCTTCTGTCATATTTGCAGAATTAATATCTTCATTTTTATCCCATCGTACTTGTGGAATTCTATGGTCAATTTCAAGTTTATTTGCAGGCTCAGTTCTTAGACTATATTCATCAACACAATCATATACTTTTTTAATCCTATCAGCCAAGGCTTTTGGAATAGATGTCCTTGCTTTTAAACCTGTATCTAAAATCTCGGTTGAAAGCAATTTTCTATGGATTGTATTAAATCCACAATGCTCACAAAACATTGTTTTATACCAATGACCTTGTTCATCTTGTGCCAATTGAATTCCTTTTTCTTGTCTCCAAACTTGCCAAGTCTTTGCTTGACCACTTTTTAGTTCACACTTTGTACAATGCCACTTTAAGTCACTCATAAGTTCGAAATCTTGATATTGAGTGCTTCCTTCTTTAAATGGGTTTTTCATTAGTCGTTCTCCTTTTTGTTTTTTACCAAGCAATGTAAATATTCAATTGTTGTTGCTGCTTTATTTTTTCTTTTGCTATCTGCTTTAAATCTCCTATATTCTTGAGTAAACACTTTGTATTCACCATATTTACTCATAATGTTTTTTATGGTATCTAAACTCATTAAACCTTCATTATTATAACTTAAAAAGATATATTTAAAATCAGCATTTTTTATTAAATTTTCAAAAGCAATAGCGACTTTGTTTTTTATGCAAAAATCGCTTTTTTGAGATGAATATTCTCTTAATCCAGTCTTTCCCTTAATTTTCGGGTTGTCATTTCTAGCTATAGTTTCTAATATGTGATAGTTTGAACAATACTGCCTTTCGTTATAAGGTGGGTCAAGATATAAAATATCGCCTTTAATTTTTGTAATTAAATCATTGACATCTTCATTGTAAACTTTGCAGTCCACGTGGCCGATAGTGTATGGCAATGGAATTAGTTCCATATTTTTTTGTGCGGATTTTTTTAATTGTTTTAAATATGCGCCATAAACTGAAGCAGTATTAGCAAATTTATCAATTGAATTAATAAGAGAACCAAGCAAAAAATAGTATTCATTTTGGTTAATGTAGTTTTCATTTAGCCAGTCTTCGATTTGTTTTCTTATAGCATCACATTTTTTTGCATTATAATCAGAAAAATACATTCTTCTAAACTCTTGGCCTTCTGTTCCTCCATAAGAATAGTTTTTGTAAATAAAGCCTTCGATTCCATTTAAAGAATTTAATTTATCTATTAGCTCTGACATTCTTTCTTTGTCAAGATTACCATTATTTTCAATCATATGTTTTGTAATAACATAACTATAATATTGAATATCGTTTGCAATTATCGAGTATCCCTGTGATTTAAAATAACCGCCAACACAACCCGTGCCGGCAAACAAATCTGCGAATACCATATCATTTTTTGATTTGATTTCTTTTTCACTTTTTAACACGCTATCTATTGAATTGTTAAGAAAATCTAACAAAGTAAATTTTGAACCTATATAATTCATTATTTTGCCTCCTTAGAAATTTCAACAATTTCATCCAATCCACAATCAAGAGTTTTGCAAATGCGCAAAAGAACATCCATACTTACTTGTTCATCTTTACTTAATTTTGCGAGTGTGGATGTTGCTATATCTGCTTTTTCTCTTAATTGAGTTTTTGTCATATCTTTATCAATTAATAGTTTCCAAAGTTTTTTGTATGAAATGCTCATAATAATAACCTCTAACAATTTTATGATACAAGTTTACTATAATTATATTTTTTTTGCAACAAAATATTTGAGATCGCGAATAAATTATTGCAAAAATATTTTTATAGCGGTATAATTAAGAAAATGCAAGGAGCAAAATATGGACGAGAAATATTTAAAATATGTAGAACTATTAAATAAAATATTAAGCAATCCAAATATCAATTTGGAAAAACAAGAAAAAGAACTTGCAAAAGAACTTTTAAAAGATTGTTTAAATCAAACTAATTTTGGAGAGAAAACAAAGGTTATTTTTAAAACAATGATTGATACTGCTGAAGATTTTAGACAACTATATTTTGAAATGCAAGCGTATGCATCTTCAAATAATTTATATCTTTAAAAAGGAGAATTAACTATGAAAAAAGCTGTTATATATGCAAGATATTCTAGTGACAGTCAGACAGAGCAAA
>CALKLQ010000022.1 GCA_937992055.1 uncultured Clostridia bacterium
AAAACTTGCCACAGGCAACTTTTCTTTACGCGTCGCCCCTTCCGCCCCTGCCAAAAAATAATTCTTTCTAATAAGCCTTTTCACTTAGGTTTATTTTTTTATTCCTTTCTTGGAATCGAACCCCACGGGTTCGAGGCTGTCGCCCTGACCGCGACAAGTCGCTCCCGGCTTTGGCTAAAAACTTGCCACAGGCAACTTTTCTTTACGCGTCGCCCCTTCCGCCCCTGCCAAACGTTGCTAAACTTGAACCAACTAATGGTTTAATTATTATAATTTCAACGTTTTGCTTTTCTGCATATTCGATGGTCTTTTTTGTCCCACCACTTTTCCCATCAAATAATGCTATGCCAAGTGAAGAGGAATTTACCATAAAGTTATTTCTCTCTTGCATACACCCATCTACATAATAGTTATAAATACATCGCACACCATCAAGTTGTGACAAAACTTTGTTATATCTTATTTTGTCCTTCTCATGCCATTTGCATGATTGATTTTTACATGGCAAAGCCCCAACCAGTTTTATGTGAGAATATTGCTTTTTCAATTCAAGCACAATTTCAGCGCAAATGATATCAAACCCCAATGCCATTCCACAAAGAAATGTATCATAACCACGCTTTATTACTCTTTCAATTTCATGTTTTATTTTCTCTTTCATAGCCAAGCATCTCACATCTTTTTCATTAAAGCCCCAAGGACATTTTTGTGGTCTGTATCCTGTGAAAAAACAAACTTTTGAGTTTAAAGATACAATAAAATCATTATTTTTTTTCTTTGTGTTTTTTAATAAATTTTTTTCAATCATTATGCTTTTCCTTATTATTCGGGTTTTCACTATATAATATAGCAAAAAAAAATTAAAAACAGCACTTATTTTCGTCTTTTCCTTAAATAGTTGGGCACAATATGTCGGTTATGATTATATCGTGAAAACTGAAGTATGGAGAAATAAAATGAAATTAAATATAGCATTTGCAAAAAGAGTGAAAGAATTGTTGAAAGAAAAAGACATGACACAATATAAGTTGGCACAAGACACAGGAATATATCAAAGCACAATGAGTGATATTTTAAATTGCAAATATCAAACTCCAAATTTTAAAAATATGGCTCTTATTATAAACGCACTTGGAGTTTCACTTGCAGAATTTTTTGATAGTCCAATTTTTAATTTCGCAACACTTGAAATTGAAGAAAAATAAAGCAGGGTTAAAGTTGGGTTATCCTTGCCCTGTATACTTTAAAAAACAAACTTGTGCGTTTAAAAATATAATTAAATCTTTAATTTTCTTCTTTGTGTTTTTTAATAAATATTTTTCAATCATTATGCTTTTCCATATATTCGGGTTTTCACTATATAATATAGCATAAAAATTTAAAAATAACAACTAATTTTCGGCTTTTCCTTAAATATTTGAACACATTATGTCGGTTATGATTATATCGTGAAAACTGAAGTAGAAAAAAATAAAATGGAATTAAATAAAGCATTTGCAAAAAGAGTGAAAGAATTGCTGAAAGAAAAAGACATGACACAATATATGTTGGCACAAGATATAGGAATGTATCAAAGCACAATGAGTGATATTCTAAATTGCAAATATCAAACCCCAAATTTTAAAAACATGGCTCTTATTATAAGGGCACTTGGAGTTTCACTTGCTGAATTTTTTGATAGTCCAATTTTTAATTTCGCAATGCTTGAAATTGAAGAAAAATAAAGCAGGGTTGAAGTCAGGTTATCCTTGCCCTGCCAAAAAAAATTCTTTCTAATAAGCCTTTTCCTTTGGGTTTATTTTTTTTATCCCTTTCCTGAAATTGAACCCAAGGGCGGTTGGTCTTCATCTTTTTTTAACCTTTATTAATTTTTATTTACAGTTTATTTTTCATTTCAACACAAAAACTTAATAAAATAATTTTTTTAACTTAAATTGAAAAAAAAGGAAAAATCAAAAAAATTATTTTTTATCTTTAATAATAGGCTTTGGTCTTACTATTTTAATGATTATTAATGCTATGGAAATTCCAGCTAAAATCGTTGTTACCGCTACTATTGCTGTGTAATTCACCCCTTTAACCTTCAAGACAGAAGTCTTGACATAAAATGTATATATTGTTCCGTTTTCTTGAAAACTAATTTGAGTGAACTCTTTTTTATTGTCAAATCCATCTAAAATTCTGACCTTAACGCCCTTTTCCAATCTTCTTATTGGAGTCAAATCATCAGTTGTTTTATAAAGGTCACAATCCACGGCAATCTCAGCATTAGTTTCTAAAACCTTAACAGGCGACTTTTCATTATTATTTATTACTAGCGTTTTTAAAATATAGCCAACTTGTCCCTCAATGTCCATGGTATAAAACTCATTTTCTTCACCATTTATTTCCACGACATCATGTAAAGAAAAAGTTTTCAATGTCACACTTTCAAGTTCTGTTTGTGAAAGAGAAAAAATGTCCTTAGTAGAATAAACACTTGCAGAATTATATATTACTCTAGCTTCAAATGGAAACGAGTCGTCAGCAAACACAACACCTACTGGAAAAAACAATACGATTAAAAGTAATAATAGTAATTTTTTCATACTATGATTATAAAACAAATTTAAATTTTTGAAAAGATATTTTGTTAAAATCATTGAGATTTATTTAAATAAATAAAAATTTAAATTATTAATTTATTTAAAATCATTAAAGCACTTTATAACAAATAAATAACTTAATTTTGTTAAACATTAAGTTATTGAGCTAAATACAACAAGTTTATGCAGAGCTCTGGTAGATGAAAGATAAAGCGCATTTTTTTCAAGATTATTTGTTGGAGTATTCATAACAACAATTACCGCATCAAACTCCAAACCCTTAGCAAAACATAGCGGAATCAAATTTAATTTACAAAGCATATCACTCTTTCCATCGACATAGTTAAGCTCCTCCATTTCGCCCAAAATCATATATAAATTATCACACATTTTTTTTGTTGGTGCGATAATTGCTATGCTTTCAAATTTAGAAGACAATTCTTCAATCTTTTCTAGAAGTTGTCTTTTGTAATCATCTACTTTAACAATTTCAACATCTTCTCCCCTTCTCATAACATTTTGGAAATGTTGACCAATAATATTTTGGGAAAATTCACTTATTTGAATTGTAGAACGATAGCCTTTATTCAAACTCACTAAACCGCAATTTTCAAACATGTTCTTCAATTCATTTAAATATATATCATCAAGCTTTTTATATAAGCATTGATTTATATCACCTAAAATAGTCTTTTTACATTTATAGACCTCATTGAACAACATAAAACTAAGCGGAGAATAGTCTTGCATCTCATCAACCAAAAGATGTTTAACATTCATTTGAAGCTTCATTCCAAAAATTTGATTTTTAATATAGACCAGTGCCGTTGCATCTTCAAAGCCCACATTTGCGCGGTTGAAAGAAATGCCAATGCTATACAAAAAGTCCTCATATATTGTCAAAATGTCACTTGTTTTAAGCATACTATATAGAACCTCTTTAAGTCTTGGAAGCACCAATTCCTGCTTTTCCTCGGTCATTTCAAGCCTATCTAAAATATATTCACTCATCCACTGTAGTCTAAGATAAATAGGTTTGTCTTTATAACTTTCATAAAACAATTTATCAAGCATTTCTTTTTCAAGAACAATATCCTGAAACTTAAGTGTGCGAGATTCAAAACAATTTTGTGCAAAAAGATTTATATAGGTTTGCAAGTTTTTAGCAAACTCAAAACTCTCTTTATATGAAACAAGATTGACATAATCTTTATTTTCAAAATTTAAAATCTTTTCAGTCATGTCATCATAACTAGAAAAGGAAATTCCTTCAAGTTCATTCCTTAAAAAGTTAGAGTAGGAAATCTGAGCTATGTTATTTTCGCAAAGCTCGGGCAAAACCCCATTTATGTAACTAGAGAAAAGATTGTTTGGTGATATAATCAAAATGTCATCTGCTTTTAAAGTATCCCTATATTTATAAAGCAAATATGCCACTCTATGAAGAGCAATCGAGGTCTTGCCGCTTCCAGCAACACCTTGCACTATAAGTGTGTCGTAATCTTCATTCCTAATAATTTGGTTTTGTGATTTTTGTATTGTGGCAACAATATTTTTCATTTTAGTATTAGCACTTTTTGCAAGTTCTTGTTGCAATATTTCATCATCAATTTTGATATCGGAATCAAAATAATACTTTAATTGCGAGTTTTCAATTTTGTACTGTCTTTTTAAGGTTATCTCTCCCTCAATCTTTCCTTGAGGCGCAAGATAAAATGCCCTTCCCTTGTCAAAATCATAAAACATCGAGCTAATGGGCGCACGCCAATCAACAACAAGCAGTTCAGTCTTTTTAAAAACAGCTCCAAGTCCAATATAAAACGGAAGTGACTCACTATTTCCTTGGGAGAAATCAATTCTTGCAAAATATGGATTGTTGCGTTGTCTAGTTAGCTTTTGTTTAATGTTTTCGAGCTTGTCAAGTTTTTCATCTTCATCCTCCACTATTTGCCAGTGCGAAGCAAGTTCTTCTGAATCCATACCATATCTTTCATCTTGTATATTTTGTTGTATATATTCAATTTTTTTTAATGAGGTATCTATCAAATTAGAGGTGTTGACAATAGCATTATCAAGCGCAAATAAAACCTCTTTCAAATATTGTTCTTCTTCCATTTTTCTCCTTTTTATAACCAATCGAAGCTCTATTATTTTTTATGTTAAATATAAACTAAGTTTGGTCGTTTATCTCTTTTTCTGAGTATAAAAGTATTGTGAAAACTATTAAAAATCATTTATATTCAACCACTTTAAATTCTTGATTTTTATTTTTAGCGCAAACGCAATTTTCCCCTCCGTTATAAACGGCGAATGTTTCCATGTTTTGCTCTTTTAAATCAAAATTTTTAGCATTTTTAAAACTTGCTTTAATGAAAAAATCATTTTGAATTATATTTTTTTGAAGCACAAATGAGTTTTTAATGCCAAAAGGTTCGCCTTGAATAATTTCAAGAAAAACCTTTTCAATAAAACTTCCAAACCCTTGGAAATATACCTCACCATAAAGTTTTAATCTGCCATTTAAATTATAGCTCATTTCATAACTAAAATAGCCAGTTTCAGGCACATACTTAATAAAAATAGAACTAAAAGTATTATCTAATCTAAATGTTTGCACCTTTGTGACATCTCCACTTGTCACTGAATCTTTTAAATAGCTAACCCCTCCTTGTTTATAAAACTCTTCCTCGCGTTTATAAGTGCTAACATTGCCTTGAGGGTCTTCAATAGTTTTAGTTGCGGTTACTATGGTTTTTACATAGGAATTTACTCCACTTCCAACTTCTGTTTGCGAAACCTGTCTAGAAAGACATACTTTATTATTGTTTTCGCTATAGTTTTTGGTTTCTGCTTGAATATCATCTGCCAAACCGGCCTTTTGGACAATTCTAACACTATATACTCCACCATTAGATTTTTCTATTGTAATTTCATTATCCATTTTCAGTCCAACTTCAAAAATGAGTTTGTCAACATCTGAATCAGAATTATAAATTAAATTACGTGAAAAGCAATCTATATAAGACACATTGTATTTCTTTCCTGAAATCAGTTCATTTACCTTATAGTTTTTCAATTGGTCGTACTGAAAAAGAGCTATACTTTCACCCTTATCAAACATATCAATAGTCGCAATTGAATCTCTAAGTGCATTCGATAAAAAATGTGTATTAGCATCATTTTCTAATATTTCGAATAATGACTCATCCTTGTTTTTTGTCATTATTTCAAGCATAGACTTATTTGAATTTTCAAGGTCATAATAATATTGCCAAATATCATATGAACTCTGTTTTGTAGTTAATTTTTTTGTGGAATTAGAATCATCTAAACAACCCACAAATAAAAAGCTACAAATTAAAAGCAAAAGGGCATTAAAAAATTTTTTCATTTTCCCTCCATTTATTGATTTTTATTATAACAAAACATAAATGATTTGTGCAAATAAGTTAAATATAATTGGCATTTAAATTTTATTAATTATAATCGCAGGCGAAAAATATTTTGCTTTAATTTAAATCAATAAAAAAAGTTTTAATTTAAATAAAGCATAATACTTTAGTTGCATTTTTATTTTTTTTATTTTAAAATTAAAAAAAAGGTGAAAATATGGGAAATTTTATCAACCTCTCAAAAGAAGGCGAATGCAATTATATTGCACTAACTGAAAAACCATTTGAAAAAGTTTTAGCAATTGAAAAGAAAATCAGTTTGCATAGATTCAGCTTTGTAAAAAGATATCGAACTAATCAAGTATTTTATGATACAAGCACCAATTTGCTGGAAAAAGCTGGAATAGTACTAAGCAAAGTAAGCACCCCTGAAAAAACATATTTTATGGTTGAAAGGCAATCTTTTTTGCCAAAAACTTTTTCTAGAAGAAATGAACAGGTATTTATTCACGAAGTTGGCATCCGAGACAAAGTTTCCGATCATGCCTTTTATTTAGTAGATGGCATTAAATCTCTCTTTACCACACAATTTACAATAGACCTTGAAAATGTATTAAAAAATATATTCCCTAAAATAATAGTTAGCTCAGATGTTGCAAAATACAATGTTTTAAGTGGTGGCGGGTTTAAGGCAATTTTACTTTTTAAAGATGTGAAAATAAAAAATTTGGAAACAAAACGTAAGGCTGCCAACAAGTTGTTGAATGTGTCAATTGATTGTCCTGAAACCTACATGACGGCTTTCAAATATTTTAACCAACAAATAGACAAGTACTGCAAAGAACTTGTTCCTTTTGACGAATCTCTCTATGATTATGCACACAGAGTAACAAAGCCCCTACCACAAAAAAAACTGACAAAGGAAGAAAAACAGCAACTTAAAAATAAAAATAAAAAAATTGAGGAAACTATAGAATAAAAATTCAAAAAGAACTTGAAATTTGTCGAATTTTGGGTTATACTTAATTTAATTTTAAGGAGAAAAAAATGTTGGAATTTTTAAAAACATATTGGTATTTTATTGTGGCTGGACTTTTAGTCATTGTTGTAATTGTATTTTGGGCTATTGAAATACACAATTCTAAAAAAACAAAATCAAGCATTGAGGAACTTGAACTTGAAAATCAAGAACTTGATGAACAGTTAGAAGACAAAACAACTAAAAATGAAAGTAAAGATGAAGTAAAAGAGGAACAAGAAACCCCTAAAAAATCTAATAAATCCGCTAAAACTCAATCTGAAAAGCAAGCTGAAGAACAAACTGAAAAGCAACAAAAAGAACTTGATAACACAGATGAGCAAAAAGAGGAAAATAAAAAGGATAAAGAAGAGAATAAAGAGGATAAACAAACTTCTAAACCCCCTGCAAAAGCAAAATATAGTGTTTCTTATGACAAAGATAAAAAAGATTGGGTTGTAAAAAAAGCAGGCAGCGAAAGAGCAACAAAAAGATGTAAAACAAAAAAAGAGGCAATGGAGACTATTGAAAAGCTTTCTGCACATAATGAAATTAATATTTCTGTCAAGAAAAAAGATGGCAAGTTTCAAAAACTAGATAATGCAAAAAAATCAACCGCTAAGAAAAATTAAAACCAGGAATTCCCTGGTTTTTTTTGTCAATAAAAAATAACGCACTTAGTTTGAAAAAATATATCTTTAACTTTCAAAACGGTTAGCTAATTCTTCAATATCTCCCGCCCCTAAAATTAGAAGCGTATCATTTTTTTTAATATTGTCAGAAATATAATTATAGCAACAATCAAAATTTGAAAAATATTCTACATTTTTCATTTTTTTAGTTAAATTATTAAATAAGTCTTTTGCGGTGCCTCCTTTAATTGTCTTTTCCCTAGCAGAATAAGTTTTAATAATATAAAGCTCATCACAAAGGTCAAAAGCATCCAAAAATTCATGCATAAGCGCCTTAGTTCTTGAATAAGTATGAGGTTGAAAAGCCACTATCAAACGACCTTTAACAAAACCTCTTGTGGCAGAAATTACAGATTTTATTTCAGATGGATGGTGTGCATAGTCGTGAACCACAAAAGGCCGTTTGTTTTTGCACTCAAATCTTCGTTTGACGCCTTGAAAACCCTCCAATGCTTTTTTAATAATTTTATTTTTTATCTTATAGTGCTTGCAAACAGCAATACATGCTAGTGCATTAGTAATATTATATCTTCCTATTACATTCATTTTAACACTAAACAACTTTTTATTTTCATAATAGCAATCAAATTTAAATCTTCCCCTTTTTATGGGCACTATATTTTTAGCACGATACCCACAATCTCCAAATCTTATAGGATTTTCTATCGAGATATCCAACTTGTCATTTGCCACCACAACTTTAGAATTACTTGCGAAACTTTCAAATGACCTGCAAACATTTTCAAAGGTTTTAAAATAATCTAAATGTTCCGCCTCCACATTCAAAATCACACCAACATTAGGAGTTAAAGATAAAAAATTATCTTTATATTCGCAAGCCTCGGTAATAAAAAACTCATCTTTTCCCAAAATGAAATTTGAATTATGGCTTTTTAAAACCCCGCCCAAATGAGCGGTAGGGTTCAATCCTGCAAGTAAAAAAGTTTCTGTAATCATGGCAGTAGTAGTAGTTTTGCCATGCGCTCCACTTATTGCGATAACATGTTTATATTTTTCACTGACCTTTTTTAAAAGTTCTGCCCTTGAAACAAGAGGAAGTCCAAGTTCTTTTGCCCTGACAAGTTCAACATTATCTTGGGAAATAGCACTATTATAAACAACAACATCCGCCCCTTCAACATTCTTTTCATTGTGTGACAAATATATGACTATGCCAGAAATGGCAAGTTTTTCGAGTAAAGAACTATTATGTATATCAGAACCGCTAACATAGTTGCCCTGACTTTTTAATATGCTGGCAAGAGCGCTCATACTCACTCCGCCCACCCCTATAAAATGATATTTTAACTTTTTCACAATATTTTATATGATTTTTTATAATATTTTGTAAAAACATTTGCTTTTTGTTTTACAATTAATGTAAAATATAGTCGCAAATACAAAAGGCAAAAACAAAAAAGGAAGGTATAAACACTTGAAAATTTCAGACATTAGAATTAGATTGGTTAAAAAAGATGATAGCAAACTTAAAGCTGTTGCATCAATCACAATCGAAGATTGCTTTGTAGTGCATGACATTAAAGTCATCGAAGGAACCGAAGGTATTTTCATTTCTATGCCAAGTAGAAAAACTCCAGATGGTGAATACAAAGATATCGTTCATCCAATCAACACACCAACAAGAGAAATGATTCGTGATGCTATTATAGCTGAATACGAAAAAGCGTTAGCAGAAGCTGAATAATTTTAATTATTCTTATTACTTAACGCAAAGTCCATCACCCTACGGTGATGGTTTTTTATTAGAACATATCAATGTTAAAGTTTATTCTTGATTTGCCTTACATTTGAGGTTTAATTATAATATATCACTCTCTTGCTCATTTCACCTTTAATTTTTAATTTTCATGCTGGTCTTATATATTATGGAAAAACATAAAATTGATTAAGATATTTAATTTAAAGTAAATGTTGCATCTAAGATATAAAATTATTTGCAAAAATTTTTTTAGAGTCGTACAATTTAAATGTATGCAATGAACATATAATTTAAAAGGAGAGTTTAAATGCAAATTAAAAAATGTAATAAATGTGGTGCAATGATTGAGGTTTTGAAAGATTGCACCTGTCAAGATTGTGGCATTAAATGTTGTGGCGAAAATATGTCAACGCTTCCACAAAATCAAACCGAGTTTGCTTTTGAAAAGCATATGCCAGAATTTGAGGTTCTAGGCAATTACATAGTGGTTAAAGTAAACCATGTCATGGAACAAGACCATTATATAGAATGGTTAGCCGTTGAATCTAACGGAGTATTTGGAAAGAAAAGACTTGAAGCAAATCAAAAAGCAGAAGCTGTTTTCCCTTATATTCCAAATAGCACAATTTACGCCTATTGCAACAAGCATGGACTTTGGTCAAAAAAGGTAAACTAAGTAAAAAAAGAAAGTTTCCACTTTCTTTTTTTTATAAACAAATTGCAACTAAACCTAACTACGATTTACAAAAGTCATGCAATAAGGCTTTTCAGCAATAGCATTAACAGTAATACCATTTGCAATACACTCCCCCTCTTTATTAAATATACAATGTGCTTTACAACCAATATCCATGGTTTTACTATCTCTTTGAGGGGCATATTCTGGCGCCCTTTCAAACATTGTCTTACTTGTATCAGGCTCATTTTTGTTAGTCTTTTTATATGTGGTGCAAATCATGTTGCTTCCTACTAAGATTTCTTTTGCAGTGCAAGTATATTTATTGTTGTAAAAACATGTTGTCTTCCTACATCTAATATCCATAAATTTTTAGCTCCCTTAATTTTAGTTTTCTCAAAAATTTATTTTCTATTCAAATAATCAGGCTCTCTAACTAAGAATGAATTTCAAAAGATTCAAGTTAAAATAATTTTTTGGTTTCACAACAAAATCTGGTTTTTAAACTTGCAAAAATACATTAATGTCTGTAAAATATATGTAAAAGGAGAAACATATGAAGGTAATTTTAACCACAGATGTTAAAGGAAGCGGAAAAAAAGGAGATGTGGTAAATGTTGCTGATGGCTATGCTAAAAATTATTTGTTAAAAAACAAACTGGCAATTTTGGCAGATAAAGTTGCATTAAATCAAAATAAAGAGCAAAAAAATTCAATGGCATATCACGAAGAACAAGAAAGACAAAAAGCTCTTAAATTAAAACAAGAACTAGAAAATAAAGATATTAAACTTTACATAAAGTGTGGCGAAAATGGCAAACTTTTTGGAAGCATAACTTCTAAAGAAATTTCGTTAGAATTAGAAAAATTAGGATATAACATAGATAAAAGAAAGATTGAACTTAATAACCCTATTAAATCAATTGGTAATTTTAGTATAATTATAAAACTCTATCCTAACATCTCCACTAAGATTAATCTTTCAGTATCCCAATGCTAATGATGTTGATATCATTCAAACACCTAACATAATTAAGAAAACTTATAATCAAAACTTAATTTAAAAAATAAATTCTTTTGATTTATTTGTATGTAATAATATATTTAAACATCAAATAGGAAGTTTATAGCTAAAATAAACTACGCAAAGGTAAAGTTTTAGTAAATTTTATTTCTGCGTTAACTAAAAAGTCACCCTGCTTTAGGATATTTTTGAGTCCTGCACCATACTTTCTCTTTAGTTAGTTTAATTTGTCTACACACTAAAACATCCAGTAGGATGTTTTTTTAATTTGAAAACAAAATTTTATTTATACTTTTAGAAAAAGTATTATGTTATCGTAATCATGCATTATTAATACATCTTTTAGATATTGAAAAAACTGTTACACCTTTTTGATAAAATTTGCATAAAACATTAAAGAAAAAGGAGCTTTTATGCAAAAACAAAAAACTATCAGTATTTTATATTTTTTCTTATCAATAGTCTGCTTTGTTCTTTTCTTATTTCCGTATAACAAAATTACAATGTGGTCCGTAATTCCAGGAGAGGATAAATTTTCTAAATTCAACCACTCTTTTACAGGTTTTCACACAATGACAAATTTCCAAAATGTTGTTTCAACATTTTTAGCAATCTTTCAAATTTTATGTTTAGTTTGTATTATTATACTTTTTATATTTTCCCTTATAAATCTATTAAATGCTTTTAACATCACAAATATAACTTTAAAAATAGGAAAACTAGATTTAAATGAGTTATGCTTAGTTGTAACCTTTACCCTATTCATCCTTGCGGTAATAGCTCTATGTTTGAATTTTGGATTTGTTGCTAACAGAAACAACTTTTTAAATAAAAACTACAATATGGAAATACAAACAAAATACGCAACTTTATACAAGATTTCATTTGCACCTATTTTATCTACATTAATTTTAGCAGTTTCAGTTTTAATAGGATATATGAAAGGTAAAAAACTTAAAAAGTTGGAAAAAATTGACTAAACCAAAATAAGTTAAAATATATTAATAAATTTTAATTATCTTCCAGGAATTATTTTTTAAAAGTAATCTTAACAAAATTATTTATTCAACAAGTTTGTTCAAAAACTATAAAAAAATCCAAAGTATAGCTGAAACTATCTCTGGATTTTCTTTATTAAATATCAAATTAATTGCAACTTGAAAGCGGTTTTTGTTCAATATCAAAATTTCCATCATTGAAAATTTTTAGAATTGTTCCGCCTCTTTGCCAACTACTATTTTTTATGTTTGGATAGGCAATGTAATCGATACTCATTCCATAAGTAAGCCTTATCCCCTTGTAAGTCAATGAAAAAGTGTTAGTATGGTCATGCCCACAAAATACCGTCTTTGTACTTTTAAGCTTTAGCATAGAATCAAAGATTTTTCCCCTGTTCGCTGGGCAACAAATTCTCCACCAGGTTTTTTTGCCAAAATGATACTTCACACCTTCATCTCCATTTTTATAAGCCTCCCAAGCATCTTTATATTCATTTAAAGGAATATGAATAAAAAGGTGTGAGGGCACCATATTCCCCTCCTTGTTAAGTAAACTTTGAACCTGGGTTTCATACCATGTCACTTGGTCATCATGAATGTTATCATACTTAAGTGGTGCAATTGTGGAATTGCTATCCATGCAAAAAATTGAGCTAATCAAATCATTCTGAGCATTTAAAATTTTTATAACATAATTGCCTTGTCCAGTAATGTCTCTTGGTCCACGTTTAAAAAGGCAATATTTTAACGATTCAAAATATTCACTCAATTTGGTTTTACTTTGTGTAGCAAACTTTTCTGCATCATGATTGCCATAAACCAATGCCCAAGGAATTTGAAACGCCTCGAACAAATTTCCTATTGCTCTTGAAGAATTAAAATTATTTACGGTCATTGACATAAAAGCAGGATAAATTGAGTCTCCCGTTAAAATTATAAGATCTGGCATGACATTTTTAACAATTTTAATAATTGCATTAACCGCAAGGATATCTTTTGCTTTAGAAATAAAACTGCATGTTAGGTGAATATCAGTCAGTTGCAAAACAACTAGTTCTTTGTTTGTATCATTTTTAATAAAAGAATAACCTTGCTCATCACTACCAAACTCAAGTTTCCTGTTTTGTATGGGCTCTACATCTGAAATAAACTTGAAAATACTATCTGTGCCAACTAATTCAAAAGCAACAAAAACAAATATTGCAACAAATATTGTTGCAAACACGCTACAAAATATTCTAACTTTAAATTTTTTATTAAGTTTCTTTTCCATTATGTAATATTTATAATAATTCAAAAACAAAGCCTATAGAATATTAATTTTTATCCTCATAATACAAAAATTTGAATTATAAAATATATTTTATTCAATTATTTTATAAAAATCAACAAATAAAAAAAAATACTTCAAAAATATTTCTAAAATTGATATAATAATATAAATGAAAAAAATAGCAAATCAAAATTTTTTTAAACAAGATGCTGAAAAACTGGCTCAACAATTATTGGGCAAATATTTATGCATAAACAACAACGGACTCATTCTTAAAAAAAAGATTGTTGAAACCGAATGCTATTTTGGTTTTGATTCTGCTTGTCATGCTTATAAAGGAAAAACAAAACGTAATGAAAACATGTTTAAGTTAGGTGGAACAATTTATATATATTTAATTTATGGAATTTATTATATGCTCAACATCTCTTCTGGAGATGAAAATCAACCTCAAGCTGTTTTAATTCGTGGAGTTGAAGAGTTAAATGGCCCTGGAAAGCTTACAAAAACCTTAGGAATTGACATGACCTTTAATGGTGAAAATGTAATTAATTCAAATAAAATTTGGATAGAAGAGGATGGGCAACCTATCAAGTTTAAATCTTTTAAACGTATTGGAATAGATTATGCAAAAGAGGAAGATAGAAATAGACTTTGGCGCTTTATCCTAGAAAAATAGGCTTTATATTTTCAAATTTAATAAATTAAAAAACAAAAAGAGTTATTAAAAGTTGCATAACAATAAAAACCACCCCAAAATATTATTTAATTAAAATATTAATTGAGGTGGTTTATTTTATTTTTTATTTTGAAGCTTGAGCAAATAATTTTTGAGAATTTCTTAAAAAGAGGTCCGCAATTTCTTGTTCATTCATCTTTTCATCTAATAGTTTATTTATATAGATAGGTTTGTCGATAATCATCTTATTATGCTTTTTACTATAATAAATATTATAAACTGGAAGGTCCAACTTCCTTTTTCTAAAATAAACTTTTGCAAGCGAAACAAATCCTCTAAAATACTCTTTTATCAGTTCATGATATCCATCACTTGAATTTTCAGGAAAAATTAAAAGTCCTATATTTTCATCTAAAACCTTAAAGCTATCTTTAAAAGTTTTAAAAAGCCTTACATCCCTATATGTCCCAATTAGTCCGGTAGCGTTATATAAACTTTTAGAAATAATTCCAAACAATGTAGCCAACCAAAAGGCTCTAAACTTGTTATAATGAAGCTTTTGCCTGTAAAAAACATGATATAAATAATTCCATCTTTCCTTGTAATTCCCACACATTTCATGCGTTCCCCAGGGAATAAAATACTTTGGAAAAAACAATTCAAAAGTAAAGGGTCCGCTTGCTCCAGAATGATTTGCAATATAAATAGCCCTTGACTCTATCTTCCCATTATTTAAATCTATAATTTTAGGTCGTCTTTTAAAAACTCTAACTATCGATTTTAGAAATACAAAAAACCAACCTCTCTTTTTTTTAACCTTATATTCTTTTTTCATGTGCACCTTTTACTCACTTCTAAGAGCTTTAACAGGGTCTTTTTTTGCAGCTATTGTTGAAGGTATCAATCCAGAAACAAATGTCAATAACATACTAATTGCAATCAAAACTAAGCCATGAAGTGGATTTAATATTGCAATATTTGAAATTTGAACCAATGAATTTAAAATAATGTTAACTGGAATGCAAAGAATGTATGTCAGAACAATTCCCAATGCGCCTGAAATAAAACCAATAAATAAGGTTTCTGCATTGAACACTCTTGAAACATCCCTCTTCCTTGCTCCCACGCTTCTTAAGATTCCAATTTCCTTTGTTCTTTCCAAAACTGAAATATAGGTTATTATCCCTATCATAATGGATGATACCACCAAAGATATGGAAACAAATGCAATCAAAACGTAAGTTATTGCGTTTATTATAACAGTAACAGAGGAAAGAAGCATTCCAACATAATCTGAATATTCAATTGTTTGGGCTTTATCTGTCTGTTCATTGTTATATTGCTTAATAAAGTTAACAATATATTCCTTAGATTCAAAATCAGCTGGATAAATTCTAATAATGCTTGGGCTAGCTAAATCAACTGAAGAAAATGTCCTTAAATTTTTTTCATAGCTTTCGCCATTAGCAAAAGGAGCGTTTGTTAAGATGTTAGTTTGAGGATTTTCCTTTTGAGCTTTTACAACTTCACTGTCGTTTGTGTTGTTAATCATAAGATTAATCAATTCTTTTGTATAGCCAATAGTGCCATTTAAAGAAGTCACATTAACGCCCTCTTTTGGTCTAACAATTCCAACAACCTTAACATTAATAGAATTATCAAGTACCTCTTTCATAAACGAGGTGTCGTCCCTTTTGTTTTCCCACATTTGAGTAGACTGATTATATGAATAACATGAACTATCTAAAACAATTTTAAAGCTTAAATTCATAAGCTGTTCAAATGTGAATGTTGGATTTTCACTTGGAGTATATTCCACACCAGACATCATTGCATCAAGCATATCTTCGATTTCAGAAACATCTTTTAACCCCAAAGCATAAAGCACAAAATCATTTAGTTGGTTATACTTATCCAAAACCAAAACCGCTTCATTAGCGTTACTAGGCCAACGCCCATCTCCTAAAAGCTCATATTGCCCTTCTAGTACCTGTTTATTAGAAATCATCTCTTCCCACACCTGCATCTGGTTTGAAAGCATAACAAGAGAGGGTATTGCCGCCGCCACATTGTCTGGCACCTTAAATGGATTTAACTGGGTGTTAAAAGTTTCATCATAGCTTGAGGAATACACATTGAAATTAATGTTATAACCGTATTGAATGTCATTGATCTTGGTCTTGTCAATATTTTCATCTATGTAACTTTTAAATTTCGCTAGGTCATTAGAATGTGCCTTTTGTGAAAATGTCTTCATAAACTCTTCTAAAATATTGTTGACATAAACCTTTTCCTCATCATTATATTCTTCCTTGCCCTCATTTTTGTAAAGTAGTTCCAAGGTTGAATCCAAACTAACCGCATTTTCTTGAATGGTGAGAGGATAGGTGCTCATAGTGTCTTCTTCAGTTTTTTTAACATAACTTTGAAACCCGCTTGATACCGCCAAAATTAGCGCTATTCCTATTATGCCTATACTTCCAGCAAAAGCGGTTAAGGCAGTCCTTGCCTTTTTAGTTCCCAAATTTCTAAGTGAAAGCTTCAATGCAGAAAAAAATCCCATAGAAGTCTTTTTTGTTGAAACCTCTTTCTTGCTTTCTGGCTCTTGTTTTTCCTCTATCTTATTTGTATCATTTGTTATTCTACCATCTAAAATACTTATAATTCTAGATGAATATTGGTTCGCCAATTCATTGTTATGTGTAACCATAATAACAAGACATTCTTTTGAAAGTTCTTTTAAAATATCCAAAATTTGCACCGATGTTTCACTATCAAGTGCACCAGTAGGTTCATCAGCCAATATTATCTTAGGATTATTAACAATAGCGCGGGCAATAGCAACTCTTTGCATTTGCCCACCAGAAAGTTGATTTGGTTTTTTGTTAATTTGTTCTTTAAGTCCAACCTTTTCAAGCGCAGCAACTGCCTTTTCTCTTTTTAGTTTTTTATTGTCACCAGCAATTGAAAGCGCCAATTCAACATTTTCTAAAACAGTCAAGTGCATAATCAGGTTATACGATTGAAAAACAAAACCTATATAGTGGTTTCTGTAAACATCCCAGTCTTTGTCTTTGTATTGTTTAGTTGAAACTCCATCAATAATAAGGTCACCGCTATCATATTTATCAAGGCCACCTATTACATTTAAAAGGGTGGTTTTCCCGCATCCAGAAGGTCCCAAAATTGAAACAAATTCATGCTCTCTAAACTTTATTGAAACGCCCTTTAAGGCTTGCACCACAACATCGCCAGTTATATATTTTTTTTCAATATTAGAAATTTCAATCATTGCAAACTCCTCCTAATTTAACCTTAAATTTAATACAAGTAAAAATATTCTCACCGCAGTGTTTTATGCATATCATCTTAAATATGTTAAAATTTTTTAAATGTATAATGTAAAAATATACAAGTATTATAGGCTAATTAAAATTGAAAAGCAATAAATAGTTTAATTTTTTTTGAGCATAACAAATATTATGGGATATTTTAATTATCATGGCAAGGTTAAACAAAAACTAAAAGATGACAAACTAGAGAGGTTTGAAATTGTGGAGCGCTGGAATGAAATTTCCCCCGCTTTAGTTCTATACTTTTCAGATGGTCAAGCTTATCCTATAAGAGAGCAACATTGGGAAGAATATTTTGAAATAATATCAAAGCTTTAATAATCTTTCAAACTTTGCAAAAAAACTAATAATCGCGACAACCAATAAATATATTTAAACTAAGAAGGCTTTAGTTTTTAATCTTAAAGTCATCATAAAAAAAATGAGCCTAGGCTCATTTTAATGGTGTAAACAAAAATCGATGTTTGCTAAAATACAATTAAAGTTCATAAAAAATTAAAATCAATTATTTTTAAAGCTTCACACTAAAAAACGCAAGAAATTAATTTATTTTATCATAAATTTTTTAGTGCAAACTAAAATAAACTGACAAATGTTTCTTAAACAGCATCAGACTGTTCTCTTTCTTCAACTTTAATATATTGAATATACTCATAGTTATCTGGACTGCCAGTCTTTTCTCTAATAAATTCCATAGTTGCATCTCTAAAATATAATGCATTTTGTTTTTCAGTCAAATTTTCATCATACATAATAGGCTCACCAATATTAACTATCATTTTAGGCTTTCTAGTGTTTTTAAAAAATATTTTAGGCTGCCTATAAGTCACCGCAACAGGTACAATAGGCTTATGACTAGAGGCTGGAAATTTAAAACTTGTTATTGGAAAAGGTCTAACACCGGTATAAAAATCCCAAATGTGAGCCTCAGGGAATATCATAACCGCCTTTTTTTTATTTAAAAGATTGCCAACACTTTCATTTAAAGATTTTATACTGGACACGGTATCACCAATAGGCAAACACCCAAGAGCTTTTGTCAACACCCTTACAAATGGAATTTGAACCGCGTATTTGCTTGAAATAACATAGGTTAGTTTAGGCCTTGCAACCAAAACAGCACCCAACCAAGCATCGGTATAATTGGTATGATTGCAATAAATGCAATAACCGTCTTTTTTTACCTTCTTTAAATTTTTTCTTCCCTTAACACGGGCTCCATACACTGTAAAACTGAGCACAAAAAGAATTGGCAAAGCAATGAAATAATAAAGACCAAAGCTAAACACTTTAAAAAGTGGATTCTTTGGAATATATTTATAATCTCCGTCAATTGTCAATTTGAGTTTTGTCTTATTTTTACGAAAATCATCATTTTTTTCATCAAAATAATACCTTACTCTCTTTCTTTTTTTCAATTTGTCACCTAGTAAAAAATATTCACTAAGATTTTATCATATGACTGATTGTCTGTCAATAAATCTAATCATCAAACTCAAACATTGCTTTTATAGTGGCTTTGACAACAATTTCACCCTTCATAATTGCCATATTTTCATTGGCTACTTTTGCATAGACATAGGCATCATTCATAAAAGAATTAGAATAATTTTGTTCTACTATTTCAACAAGTTCAAGTTCATCATCACAAAGAGCTTTAGCCTTGCTTTTTGCATTTTCAAGAGCAAGTTTCAAAGCACTATTATAAGCGTTTGAATAGTTTTCTAAAGTAAAACTAACTCCACTAAATCTATTCGCACCATTTTCCATTAGTTTTGAAATAATTTGAGAAATGTTATCAACCGCTTTAGTTTTAAATTCTATATAGTTTGAAACTTGATAGCCCACTATCTTTTCGGTTGTGTCTGAATAATCAAACTTTTGATAAACATTAAAGTTCTTGGTTTTAATCTGGTCCTTCATAACGTCAAAACCTAGTAAAGTTTGAATAACAGCATTTATCGCCTCACTATTTTGCCTTTGAGCTTCCAACAAATTTTCATTTAAACTTTCCACCCCAACTGTAACAATTGCAAGGTCAGGTATGAACTTTATCTCACCTTCTCCATAAACAACAATCTTTTCCTCTGCAAAACAAGTTGAACCGCCAAGAAAACATCCAAAAACACCCAAACAAAGTATGAGCGCCATAAAAGCATATAATTTTTTCATAATTCACCTCAAATCATATGCTTTTCAAAAAAATAAAAATAATTTACAAAGTACAAAATAGGAAAAAAAACAAAAAAACCTTTATTTTTTCTACATATTTTTTGTGGCAAAATATTTGTCATTATAAATAACAGAGGCATTATTAGGTTTTATTTCTTTTGCCAACTCATGGAATTTTTTTGCATTTAACACATCACCAATTTTGTCATACAATACAACCAACTTCATGTACGGAATAAAGGCAAAATAGTCTTCAACAATAAATCCTTGTAATGACCTTTCACAATTTAAAGCGCATTTATTCCAAAAGATGGCCTGCTTAAAATCACCTTGAGTTTCATAAATGGACGCAATCAAATTACAAATTTGCGCATTTGGAGGATATTTTTTAATACAATCAAAAAGATGCCTTAGTGCACAATCATTTTGACCAATAAAAAACTCACATTCAGACAAAATTAAGTAAGCCCCAATAATGTTTGGCTCATATGGGTCATTCATTCTAAGATATTTTTTTAACTGTAAAATAGCTGCCTTATAATATTTAGAATAATAAAGTTCTCTAGCATAGTAATATTGTTCCCTTGGTCCAAAAACCACTCCTCTCTTTTTTGCCTTTCTATAAAGTTTTAAATTTCGATTTTTTTCATTTACTTGTATCTTTCTATGTTCAATTTCAATATCACAATACTCAATTTTACCAAAAGGAGATATTGCCTCATGGACAAACCCTTCCCATCTAAAATTATCCTCTCTTTTAAGAAGTCTTTCCCTATAAAAATTAAAATTTGGTTTTCCATTTTCATCAAAACTAGCAATATATTTGAACATAAAAACATCAACATCCTTTTCGCGTTGTTTCAATTGCAAAATTTTGTCAACGTTCTTTTGAGTGATAACATCATCTCCATCTAGCCACATTAAATAATCGCAACTTCCCAAAGAAAAGGCAAAATTGCGTGCCTTTGAAAAGTCATCGCACCATTCAAAGCGGAAAATTTTATTGGTAAATTTTTTAGCTAAATTAACCGTGTTGTCTTTAGAACCTGTATCAACAACGACAATCTCATCGGCAAATTTTTTAGCACATGACAGAACCCTTTCAATTGTTTTTTCTTCATCCTTAACAATCATACAAACACTTATTGTGAACATTTTAATCTCCCATTAAAATTTATTCACAATAAATATGGTTTGTTACTTGCATTAATATTTTAATCATCAGATTATCTTTAATTCGAAAACTTTTATTTTTTAAAAAACTTTGAATTTTCATGTTTTAAAAGCCATAGTTTTTTTTCTATTCCACCAGCATAGCCTGTCAAATCGCCTTTTGCACCAACCACCCTATGACACGGAACAATAATGGAAATGGGATTGCGTCCAACCGCTCCTCCAACCGCCTGAGCAGACATTTTATTAATACCCATTTTTTTTGCAAGCAGTTTGGCAATTTCCCCATAGGTTGTAACCTCGCCATAGGGAATTTCCATTAAAATTTTCCAAACCTCTTTTTGAAAAACAGTGCCTTTTGGATTTAAAACAAGCTTTTCAATATTTGGATTGCGTTTTGCAAAATAATCATCCAACCACTTTTTCACCATTTTAATAGTTGAATTGTTTTGAGCTACCACACTTTCATTAATAATCTTTTCCGCAAAATGCTTTTGAGTTTCTAGCCATAAACCCACCAAACTAGTTTGGTCGCAAACAATGTATATTGCCCCTATTGGAGATATGTAACATGATTTATAAAGCATAACTTGATTTGTCCTTTTTTTAACAGTTAGTTCAATAATAAAACTTTAGGAAGTAAAATGTTTGTTTCACTCACATTTAAATTGCTTTTGCAATATGCTTGATTCCTCAAGCACTTCCCGTTTGAATTAACTTCAGTTTTGCTTGAATGAGCCTAAAGGCTCTTTCAGACAAAACTTCCGATATTATTGTTATTAATCATAACACAATTTGATTTTAGTATCAATTGATAAAAGGTTAGTTAATTAATTTTTAAAAAATAAAACATGAATATTAAAATTAAACCAAGTTCAAGACGTCATTTAACTACGACAATTTTTAATTTTGCTATCATTGACAAAGATAATTTTAAGTGATAGTATTAATTATATAATAAAAGGAACAAAAATATGGGAATAGTTATTGGAATATTAATATTAATAATTTTGGCAGCTTCAGTATTTTTTTTGATAAGAGGCTATAAAAAGAATAAAAAAACACAAACTATAATAGGGGCAATTGCAACCGGGATTGCCGCAATTTTATTCTTCTTTATTCCATTTAGTTTTCATCAAATCGAGTCTGGAGAGGTTGCGGTAATAAAAGTTTGGGGCGAAGCAAAAGAAATTAAAACTGAGGGTCTTAGCTTTAATAATTGGATTTCAACTAAATATGAATTTTATGATATAACAACTCAAGAAATAAATTGCAAAATAAATGCATATTCTCAAGACGCTCAATCCATGGATTCAAGCTTAACCGTTCAATTTAGAATTATGCCAGATAAAGTTATAGAAATAAATAAACAATTTGGCACCCTTCAAACTTTAACAAATAACTTGCGTTCTATTTGTGAAGAAAAAACAAAGGTTGCTCTTTCAGAAAGCTCAGCAATGACTTTAATTGAAACTAGAAGCGGGCTATCTGCTAAAGTGGAAGAAAAAATAAAGAGCTCAGTTGAGCAATACTACATCAATATCACCATGGTTGCAGTTACCGACATTACTTTTAGTGACGCTTTTGAAAGTACCGTAGAAGAAAAGATGATTGCAGAGCAAGAAAAACTAAAAGCTCAATATGAAAAAGAAAAGGCAATAATTCAGGCAGAACAAGCGTTAGAAGTGGCAAAGCTTGAAGCTGAAGCAAAACTTGCACAGGCAGAAGGTGAGGCAAAAGCAATGACAGAAATTGCAAAAGCGCAAGCAAATGCAATTAAACTCAAATCTGTCGAGGTGGCAAGAATGCTGGGATTTAATATTGTTGAAACTAATATAGTTGATGATAACTCTGTTATTATAGGAACCGAATATACTATTGATTTTACAGATAAAACCAATGAGGAAATTTCAATTATAAGCGAATATCTTAAATATCTAGAATATCTTGAAAAATGGGATGGCAAACTTCCACAAGTAATTACAGATTCTAACGCCTCAATATTTATCCCAACTCCTCCTTCCAATAATTAAAAAAATAAACAATATTTAATACAACTTTATAATAGTAAAATCGAACTTAATAATTTAAGTTCGTTTCAGAGTGTAGACAAAACTCAGACTGAAGAGAAACAAGCGAGGCAAGGCTCGGAAAATGCCACAAAGCAGGAGTTTAGTTTTCCTAAATGACTGTTTTGGGGCATTTTACAGTAAACACAGCAAATAAATTTGCCTGCAAATTTATGTTCGCGACGTTTGTATTCAGTCTGAAACGAACTTAATAATTTAAGTTCGTTTTTTTAAATCTATATCAATTTAGTCTTTACCTTGTTTTTTTAACCAAATATGATAATGTGGGCTAAAATTGCCATATTGAGTTAACTCCCTGACATTTTTAATTTCAATAATAACAAAATCATTAAAAAGCGTTTTACAATCATCATCAGAAATATAAAAATGCGGTATTCCGTTTTCCGGGCCATCTTCAACTCTAATCTTGGTATATTCGTCTACATATTTACAAGCTGGATTATTATACCAATATGATTCCTTACTTCCCAAGGTAAAATAGACCTCACCATTAGGTTTTAAAATCCGCTTTATTTCTTTTAAAATTTTATCAAAACCCTGTTTGTCTGTATGTGAAATCACATTGAGCGCAAGCATACAATCAAAGCATTCATCACCATAAGGCATATTGAGCATATCTGCAACACAAATGCTTTTAAAAGTAAAATTTTGTTGTTTTGCCTTTTGGCTTGCCACATCTACAGCATACTTGGACAAATCAAATGCGGAAACATCAAAACCATTTTGCATAAAATAAATTGAGTTTCGCCCATAACCACATCCTATATCCAAAAAGGTTTTAAATTTTTTTTGTTTCCATCTATCGCAAAGATAGAAAACTTCTGGCGCGGGAGAATTCCAATAATTATCATCTTTATCAACCATTTCCCATTTCCATGCTTTAGACTGAATCATCCACGCCTCCTACAAAAAATAGTGGTCTTTTATTTATTATCCTTACAATATTTGCTTCTATATTGCTAATAAAATGCTTTGTTTTAAATTTTTTTATAAATTAAAAGTAAATTAAATTGACTCAAAATAATCACTATCAATACGTTTTATCTCAATTTTCTTTTGAATTGCAACTCCAACATTGTACTCATACATCAATTCAACAAGTTCTTTTCCATTAATTAGAATTATGGAATAATTGCTTTTATTCCTCTCAACTGCATCTATAGCCTGTTTTGAAAAATCTGATGTTGTTATAAAAATACCTTTTCTTGCACCCTTCAACTGCAAGTCACCCAAGAACTGAGAAATTGCTGGACGACCAACAATATTGTCTTTTGAATATCTCTTTGCCTGAATATAAATTGTTTCAAGTCCTAATTTATCTTCTTTAACAAGACCATCAATTCCTTCATCACCAGATTTTTTGGTAGCTTGTCCAGCTTCTTCATTGCTTCCACCATAGCCCATCGCCACAATCAAATCAACTACTATTTTTTCAAAAGTGTATGGTGAATGCTCCAAAATTGTCTTTAATAAATCATCGCAAACAGAATTTTTAATTATTTCATGTGCGGAGGCAATTTCTTCAATAGGGGTTAATGCATTATCTTCAACCTCTTCTATACCTTCCTTTTGCAAAGACTTTTTATTAGAAAGATTTTGAAAGTCAAGAAAAGAATCATATTTCTTTAAATATTTTGAATTTAGATTTACCACATTATCTTTAACAACTTTTTGTCCCTCTTGGGAGATAACATAATGCGCTCTAGAAGGATTTTCAACAAGACCCGCCTTTTTTAAATAGGTTATAGCCCAACCTATCCTATTTATATAGGTAGGCTCTGACTGAGAAGGTAATTTTTCCTCCATTTGCTCATTCGTCAAATTAAAATATTTTGACATTTCAACAAAAATATCTTTTTTATAATATATTTTATTGTCTGATAATAACTTTAAAATTGGAAACATAAATTCCTGATAACCTGGAACGGACATAAAAACTCCTTTTACTTTGATAAATTCGTCATTTTAAAAACAAGTTAGATTTAACTGACTAACAAATATAAAATTATTGTAGCATATAAAAAAACAAATTGTATCAATTTTTTTTATTAAAGTAATAAAATATGGCTTTTTATTAAAAAAAACGCATAAAGAAGTTTACACTCACAAACTAAAAAATCGTGAATCACCTCTTTTTGCGTGCCTGTGTTTTATAACTGCAATAGTCCCTAACACAAATTTAAAATATTGAGTTAAATATTATTATGATATTCTGTTATATTTTCAAAAGCCTTAATATGCCTACAAATTCTATCATATTCACTAACGCAATCACCAATGCTTTGCCTAACAACACTTGTATAGTCTTTATCTTTATATACCGTTTGTAAATCTGGTCTGGTGTAAACGTTATAAGCCAAGGTCAACGTTTTTATTTTTTCATCTATCTCACAAACAAGGCTATATCCTCGCAAATCTGTTTTATATTTTTTATATTGCATCATACTTTTTTGTACTGCCTTTAAATCATAAATTGTCTTTTTATATATCTCAATATATTCTTGTTGAGTTATCATTTTAACCTCCCAATAACAATGAAAATTGCTTTCTACAAATAAAATAATTGTTAATCTAAATAAGATAGAATTAAAACATTAAAAGCTTTTTGTTATAACAATGTTAGATTTTTTAAAATTACTCTAATTCTTGTTTAACTTTTTTTGTTTAAATCTATGAAAACTTTTATTGCTAAATTGTCTTTTTATCAAAAAAATAGAAATGACAAAACAAACAACAGCAACTGCAACACTTAATATAATCATAACCCATAAAGGAATTTCTGCTCCACATAAACCAACATTAATTGCCGAAAAGGCTTGTTCTTGAACTGTTTTTGAAACCTCTTTAGATAAGCCAAATTGTGAAAAAATATCTCCAAGTGCAATTTGTTTAAGCCAAACGGTAAGATGGGTAAAAGGAAGAAAGGAACCAACATACATTGCACCCTTACCCATGTTTGAATAAGGCATATAAATTCCACAAAGAAAGCCAAGTATTGTTCCTACAAATCCGCTAATGACACCTATTGCCACAGAAGACCTAACTATAGAGGTTATCAAAAGCATAACTGCGCAACCTATTATCGTTGTGATTACAAGCACCAAAAAAATGGAAATAAATGCCATTGCACTCAACCATACACCTGTAATTGCGCCTATGAGAATCATGGAAATTGTAAAAGTTAAAATATTAAGAAGAAAGGAAACAACAAGCGCAGAAAAAAGATAGGAAAGCGTTATCTCAATGGGTTTTGCATTTGTTAGTAAAAAAGCTTGAGTTTTGTGGGTTTCAAAATCTCTTGCCATAAACGTGAACATTCCAGTTGAAAGCGAAACCGAGTTGATAACAAGAACTCCCATAATCATTTGCATGTATATGGCTGCATTGATTTGATTTTGACTAAGCGTCAGTCCCATCATCTCATTAAAACCTTGTGAGTATAAATTTGCTATAAAAAGAAAATATAAGGCTATTAATATAATGCTAGAAAGCAGGGAGGAAAAAACAACCTGTTTACTTCTTAAAAACAACAAACAATTTCTTTTTGAAAGTGAAAATATATTCCTCATTTTTCCTCTCCTATCAAAGATTCCCCAACAGCGTTTAAAAAGACATCGTCCATACTACCCTTAATTACCTCAAAATATTTTATATTTTCTTTAAATTTATTTAAAAGCTCTATTTCCTCAACAACATTTTTCGACAATATTTCGTATTGATCTGCCACCTTTTTATAGTTTAAATCTTTTATTAAATTTTCAAATAGGGTTTCATCTTTGGGTGTAATTTTAATTTTATCACTAGAAAACTTTTCTTTTAAATAGATAGGTGAACCTTCCGCTATTTTTTTCCCATTATGAATAATGACAACCTCATCGGCATCCGCTGTTTCCTCCATGTAATGGGTGGTCAAAAAAACGGTCATGCCGGTCTGCAAACGTATTTCGTTTATAATTTTCCAAACATCTTTTCTAGTTTTTGGGTCAAGACCTGTGGTTGGCTCATCAAGAAACAAAATTTCTGGTGTATTGAACAAGGCACGTGCAACCTCAACCTTTCTTTTTTGTCCTCCTGATAAGTTGTTAAACTTTTTCTTTTCAAAACTTTTAAAGTCAAATATTTGAGAAAGTTCTTGATAACGTTCATTTATCTTGTCCTTGTTTTTAGCATAGAGCCTTCCAAAAAGTTTAAGATTTTCCTCAACAGTTAATGTTTCATCAAATATGTTGTTTTGAAAAACCACTCCTATTTTTTCTTTAAATTCCTTAAATGTTTTATCACCAGAATAAGTGATAACACCACTATCACGTTCCAAAGTTCCAATAAGCATATTAATTGTGGTGCTTTTCCCAGCACCATTTTGTCCTAAAAAGGCAAAAAAACTGCCACTTTCCACCTTAAACGACAAATCATCAACAGCTTTTAGTTCCCCAAAACATTTTGTTAAATTTTCAACTTTTAAAATTTCGCTCATATATCACCTTAAATTAATATTAAATTTATTCATTTAACTAAACCACTTAAAACCATGCTTTATCTTTATTTTTTTAATAAATACTACAATTAATTGTTTTAATTTATAAAATATGTTTTTAACCATAGTTCTATATTAATTTATTAATTTTAATATATCAAATTCATTAAATATTTCATAATATTCTTTTAACAATTAAATATTATGTTAGCCAAAAAAAAACGACAAAATATGCCGTTTATTTTTGAAAATTAAAAAGATTTTTAATTTTTAGATTTTTATTACATTTTTTTTCATAAAGAATTAAACTGTCATAACTGGCAAAAATGTCTTTTTCAGAAATGATACATTTTGGCATAATTTTCAAATAAAAATTAGATTTTTTGACTTCGTCACCATAGAAAATATTTTTTAAGCATCTTCCATCGTTCAAACAAATAATATTATTTTTGTGTTCACTTACTGAAATATCTAATTTCTTTTTAGTAGTAAAATTATAGACACAATTGTTTTCAATAAAACAAAGTTGCATTTTGCTTTTATCTTGGTTTTCAAGAATAAAAATATCTTTTAAGTTATAAATACTTCGTCTCATGTTGTTCCTTTAATTAAATTTGCTAATTTTTTCTCTGATAGTTCCTTCCATGCTTTTATTCATATTATAATAAAATTCAGTTGCAATAATTGAGGCTTCACCCGAAAGGCCTTTATAATCTGTGTTGATTTTTTCCTCTTTTTGAACGCTAACTAAATGTCCCGTTTTTTTATTAATAGTAAAAGTCAAATACATATTATAAAATTGGTTTATTTTAGCGCCATTTCCCTCAAACGAAGCTATATAATTTTTATCAATATCATCAGGATTTATAGAAACTTTAACTTTATAATTTTGCTTGTCACTTTTATCAAAATATATAATACGAGCAGTTGATGAATTTACGGTTTGAAAAAAATTGTTCAATTTGTTTCTTCCCAAAGTGTTTTGATAGTAATCTGTTGAATAACTTTCAATAACATAAGTTTTATCTGGATTATATGTAAGATCGGTCTTATTATAGCTTCCGCTTTCGCCCTGTCTGATACTCATGTTTTGTCCATCGCTAAAATAGGTTTTAAAATTATTTTCACCAACGCTTGCCTCACAATAGTACCACTCTTCACTAAAGTCAAGCCCACCACCACGATATTTTTTAATTTTGATGTTTTGTTCAACAGAAATCATCATTACGGTAGCCGTGACAGTTTGATGTAAAAAAGAGGTATACCCTTCGCCATTATTTAAAATATTCAAAGAATATTCAATTGCCTGAAAACCACTCGAAAAAACTGGGGCTGGGTTGGGATTTTCTTGTTCGTTATTATCATCCGGTTCTATAATTACATCTGGCGGGATAACAACATTATTTGAACCAGAATTAGAATCATCTACGCTATTATTATTGATAAAAACAGCGCCACAACCAATAAAAATTGAAATTATAAGTAAAACAGAAATAAAAATAAAGTTATATTTTTTCCCTTTGTACATTTATTTGCTCCAACAAAAATTATAACACACCAAAGACGTCTTGTCAATTGCCAACATTTTCAATTTCGTCAATCTCACCATTTTCTATCTTAATTCTAAAAACCTTGCCATTTCCTTTTTTTTCAAGACAAATATAACTGCCCTTTTGCACGTGAAAATTATAAGGCTTTATCTTGTCATATTCACCAAAATATTCCATTAATACCTCGTTTGTGATATGGGCTTTTAATTTTTCTGATAAAAAACTTTTTGCCAACTCAAAATCTTTCACCTTTACTGCCTCAAAAAAGGCGTATGGCAAAATTACATCGCTTTTTATTTTTTGAGGTGTACCTTTAAGATAAACAAGTTCATCCTCAATTTTAATTTCTCCTTTATCACATACAATTTTATAATGCCTACCATGCTTTGAAATAGTATTTTCCGAACTTACAAAGTCAATGAAATTATCGTTAAAATCAAAAGTGTTGCTCTCATATTTCATAAACTCATGATTTTTTTTATCATATAACACTAAGATCTCAAAACCATTCATGGTTTTACAATGGAAATATGGCACACCATTTAAAACATCAAATTTAAAGTTGTCTAGTTTTTCATAAATCTCTAAAAAAATTTCACCCTCTTTATCTTCACAACTAAGAGTATTAAAGTAAGAAATAGAAAAACAAAAATTCAAATTTTCATGTTTGAATTTTTTTTTAAAAAAATTTTGTCCCGTCAAATAATAAGGTTTTAAAACAACCTCGTATTCATCTTCTCCTATCTTGCAGATATCTAAATTGCTTTTAAAAACATTTTTTTCATCTATTGAAACCACATAACTAAGTTGTCCCCTTGCATTTATTGGATAAACAAGAGCAGAAACTGATTCATCTTTTTCAAGCATTATTTCAAGCCTAGAAAAATTAGCTGTCATTTCATACCTTTTGCCCTCTATCTCTAAAAGACAATCAAAATTACTCATTATTCCTATTTTCATATTACATTCTATTTGAAAAAAATTATTAATATTCATTGTTTAAAAAAATTTTTATTGGGAAATAATTTAAAACATCAAAGGAGAATTAAAGATGAAAAAGTATTGCAAATGGAAAGATGAAGAGGTAATAAAACTCTTTAAACATATTGAAAATTGCACCGAAAAAGGTTTGTGTTTAACTAGCGCCTTTAAATCGTATGCACAGATAAGTGGAAGAAAACCAAATAGCGTAAGAAACTATTACTATGCAGAACTATTGAATTTAGAACACGACAAAGTTAGAAGAGATTGTTTTGGAATCGATATTTCAAAACATCAAAAAGTAATGCCAAAATATTTTAGTAAAGAGGAAATCGAATCCCAAATTTTTGAGATAGTAAAACTTTATAACGAAGGCTACTCAATAAGAAAGGCATGCTTAAAGATGGCAAATGGAAATATAGACGAAATGGTTCGTTTGCAAAATAAGTATAGAACCATATTAAAAAAACAACCTGAGCTAATTTCCTCATTTGAACAAAAACTGAAAAATGATGGAAAAGAATTAAAAACAAAACTTCCAGAAAATATAATTTCAATGCCAAATAGAAAAACAAAACTTTCAGACAATGAAATAAACAGTTTGTTTTTAGGTTTAGTAAAGCTTATAAAAAATCATGCCAAACAAGAACTTGCTGGCAACATTCAAAAACAAAATCAAATAGCCAATCAAGAACTTAGAAGAATGATGGTCAGCATATCAGAAAAAGAAAGTGAAATTCAAAAATTAAGAAGCAACTTTGAACTTTTAAAAAATGAAAATAAACTTTTTGAAAAGAAAATTCAGGAGCTAAGAAGTGAAAATGCAAAGCTCCTTCAAGGAAAGGCTTCAAAAAAATTAACCGCTCTTAGACAATTTGCAAAAAAATCAGAAACAAAAAAAACGGTTCAATAATATAAAAACAATTTAAAAAAGCTACCGGTTTGTCATGGTAGCTTTTATTTGTGAAACTTAATTCAATCATAAGACAAAGGGTCGCATCCAATAAAAAATTTAAATTAAATAATATCTAAGGTTAAAACTATTTGTTTTTTGTGTTCAAGCGTTTTAAAACATAAAAAATACCCTCATTTCTGAGGATATTCTTTTTTGGTAATTTGGCGATATCCTGTTTTCCCGGGCCTCCCCTCTGCCAAGTATTTTCGGAGGAAAAACTTCCGTGTTCGAAATGAGAATCTCACAAAATTTGGCAGATGGGTTAAACCCATCGCAGCTACCTAAATTGTATTAAATCTTCGATTATCACTTCCACTTTAAAAAACTTGCTATTGACGAACAAAGCATTCCATGTTAATATTTTTTAAAAGAGGATAAGATGAAAAAATATTCTAAAAAAAGACATATTTCTGCTAGAAATATAAAAAATTATGATGCTATAAAAATAAAACGTAGAATTTATAGAAATTTACAAGATTCTTGGAAAGAAAATTTATTAAAGCTAAATAGTGATAACTCGCTTGATGAATTTTTTGTTAGTTGCACTAAAGACAATCGTAGAATAGTAAAATTACTTGTAGAAAATGGCAAAGTTGACATCAATGCATTCGACGAATATGGCGACCCTGCCATTCTACTTTGTGCTCAATATTCCAGTTATGACGCCATGAGATATTTAATTTCCAAAGGTGCCAACCCTAATTGTCTTAGTCATCGTGAGCTTTCCCCTCTTCATATTATAGCTGCAAAAGGAAATATGAAACAATTAAAATATTTAATTGAAAATGGAGCCAACCCAAACATTATTGGTCAATTTGAAGAAACACCTATATTTGAAGCAGTTAACAAAAATTACTTTAAAACAACCCAGCTTTTAATTGAACTTGGAGCAGATGTTAATGCCCAAAATGAAAAAGGAAGAACCCCTCTTTTCACAGCATGTCAAAATGATCGTCGCCTTGAAAGTCTTGTTACTTTAATAAATTTTGGTGCAGATGTAAATCATGAAGACATAAACAAAATGCGTCCACTCAGTTTTGCAATTAAAAACAATAACCTAAAAGGTTTTGAAATGCTACTTAAAGTAAACGCAGAAGTTAATTTTGCTGATAAATTTGAAGTCACCCCTCTTATGCTTGCATGCAAAATAGGAAATATAGAAATGGTTAAAGCTTTGGTAAAAAAAGGCGCAGATTTAACTAAACTAGATAGTAAAGGTCAAACCGCTTTAGATTACGCAAAAAAATATAATTTTAAAACTTGCCAAGAATATTTAACAAAACAAACAAAATTATCTCTACAAAATTTTGAAATAACAAACTAAATTAAATAATTATTAAAACTGCTTTAAACTTTTAAAGCAGTTTTTTTATTTTCATAACAATATTTATATAGGCTAGAACTTTTTAGTAAAAATAAATTAAAAATTTATTATCTTTAATTTTTTTTATCAATTTCTATGATTTTTCGACAATTTTTTGCTATACTTTTATTAAGGAAAGATATGAAAGTTATAAAATTTTTATTCAATAGAGCGGTAATAATATCCCTACTTCTCTTACTTCAAATTTTACTTCTATGCGTATTCATAAACGTATTCAACACCTATTTTGGATACATATATATTTTGTTGGGTATTATAAGCGGGCTATTGATTTTATACGTTTTGAATAGAGATCAAGAACCCGATATCAAAATGCCATGGATTTTTGTTATTGTTGCCATTGCCCCACTTGGCGGTGTTATCTATCTTTTATTTGGAAATAACAAACCAAGCAAAAGACATAAAAAATTATATTACCAAATTTATTCCAATTCGAGAAAATATAATCTTGCAAACAAAGAGCTTGAGCAAAAACTAAAAGAGCAAAGTCCACTTGCACTCAGTCAATCTAAATATATTTCAAAAAGCTCCTATTTAAGACCTTATCAAAACACTCAAACAAAATATTTTGAAAATGGTGAACTATTTTTTGACGAACTTTTAAAACAATTAAAAAAGGCAAAAAAATTTATTTTCATGGAATATTTTATTATTGAAAAAGGCAAAATGTGGAATGCAATACTTGAAATTTTAATCCAAAAAGCCAATAGCGGTCTTGATGTCAGAGTTATATATGATGACATAGGAACCATTTATAAACTTCCATTTAATTATGATAAAAAACTTAGAAAACATAATATTTCATGCATCAAATTTAACAAGTTTTCTCCAATAATATCCTCAATCCACAATAACCGTGACCACAGAAAAATAACCGTAATAGATGGAGAAGTTGCTTTTACTGGCGGTATAAACCTGGCAGATGAATATATAAACGAAAAAGTTTTATATGGTCACTGGAAGGACAGCGCAATCATGCTCAAAGGAGAAGCCGTTAAAAACTTTACCCTTATGTTTTTACAAAACTACAATGCCCAAACTGGAATAACCGAAAATTATGATAAATATATTTCATGTTCCAAAAAGGTCAAATCTGATGGATTTGTTCAACCTTTTGGCGATGGTCCCACACCACTTTATGTGGACAGAGTGGGTGAAAATGTCTATATGAACATTATTAACCAAGCAAAAGAATATGTATATATCACAACTCCCTATCTTATAACTGACTTTAATTTTTTACAATGTTTAAAAATTGCAAGTAAACGTGGAGTAGATGTTAGAATAATAACTCCCCACATTCCAGATAAAAAAATAGTTTTCTTACAAACACAAAGCAATTACTCCAAGCTCATCAAGGCTGGTGTAAAAATTTATGAATATGAACCAGGTTTTATACATTCAAAAAATGCGGTAAGTGATAACACTACCGCACTTATAAGCACTATCAATTTGGACTATAGAAGTTTTGTTCACCACTTTGAATGTGGAGTTTGGCTTTATAACACAAAATCAGTTTTTGCAATCAAAGAAGATTTTTTAAAGACATTAGAAAATTGTGTCGAGATAGATCGCAGTTTCAAATTTGGATGGTTTAAAAAGTTTGTTTCAGACCTAATTTCAATTTTCTCGCCCCTCATGTAGCACACTTTTAGCGAGGGTCAAAACAACAATCTCTTTTGCTCCAGCATTTTTAAGTAGCTTAGAAATGTTTTCTACTGTGGCTCCCGTGGTAAAAACATCGTCTACAATAACAATTTTTTTATCCTTTAAATTTATATTATTACAAAGTTTAAAACAATTTTTTAAATTACGCGCTCGTTCCGCATAGGAAAGACCAACTTGAGAGGGCGTATTTTTTATTTTAATTGTAGTTTCAGCAAGTTTTACTCCAGTTATGTTTGAAAGATGCTTTGCAATTAGTTTAGATTGGTTATATCCCCTTATTCTATCTTTGTTTTCATCCTGCGGAACAAATGTTATAATATCGCAGTTACATTTTAGTTCATAATAATTTTTTGATAAAAAGGTAGCAAATGGTTTTGCCAAATATTTTGCATTGTTATACTTCAATTTTTTTATCAAAGTTGAAATTGGCTTTTCGTAATAAAAATTTTGCCTTGCCACATTAAAAGTAAATCTATTCAACTTACAGCTTTTACATAAATATTCTTGGCTAGGTATTGGCTCGCCACATTTAATGCAAATTTTTCCATTGACAAGAGGGAGTTTTTTATTACAATCATCACAAACACAAGTTGGAATTTTTTGACTTAAATCTCTATCACAAATAATGCATTTCATTTTGCTTGGAAAAATAAGTTCTAAAATATTTTCAAAAAATTTAGTCAACCTTAAACATCTCCTCAATTTTTGGTTGTTTATCTAAAATCAAAGTTTTAAGAAGGGTAAGTCTTTTTACTGTGTAATCATTTCTAATCATTCTAGAAAGATATTTTTTCTCACCAACCAAAACCACCATACTTTTAGCTCTTGTAACAGCCGTGTAAATTAGGTTTCTAGTTAGAATCATAGGCGGTCCGGCAATAACAGGAATAATCACCACATCAAACTCGCTTCCCTGACTTTTATGTATTGTAATGGCATAAGCTAGGGTAAGTTCT
>CALKLQ010000023.1 GCA_937992055.1 uncultured Clostridia bacterium
AAACAAGCATAAATGATGCTTTTTGCTTGAAAAGCAAAAACGAATAAAAGCGCAGAATAAAGAAGAGCGAAGACGGGCAAGCGAAGAGAGAGGTGCGACCAAAACATTTTTTAAAAAGGTTTTTGCGAGTGGTCGCAAAGAGGAGCAAACAAGCATAAATGATGCTTTTTGCTTGAAAAGCAAAAACGAATAAAAGCGCAGTTTGCGACTTGGTTCGGTAGTTCAGTTGGTTAGAACGCTAGCCTGTCACGCTAGAGGTCGAGGGTTCGACTCCCTTCCGAATCGCCAAACTTTGCCTCGGTAGCTCAGTCGGTAGAGCAAAGGACTGAAAATCCTTGTGTCGGTGGTTCGATTCCGCCCCGAGGCACCAAAAAAACGGTGAAAAATAAATCCCCTAGTTGTCTGTTTTCCGTTTTTTCTGACAAATTGCTGGTGTGGCTCAATGGCAGAGCAGCTGATTTGTAATCAGCAGGTTGTTGGTTCGACTCCAATCACCAGCTCCAAAAAAACCACAATATATAGTGGTTTTTTTATTTTTTACAACTAAATATAGATTGATAAATTTTTTGACCACAATTTGACCACAATAGAAAAAGCATGAGTTTTGATTTGTTTTCACTTCTCATGCTTTTTTTTATTATTTCTTTGAGTTTTTTAACCTAAAATAGACCTAGACGAGTTTATTCTTCTTATATTTGATTATATGTGCAGAAACAATAGATGTTATTGTCGAAATAAATAATGGTATCTCAAAATGTAATACTTTATGTTCAAGAGGGTTATGTGTTTTTTGCAAATAATAGTCTATTCCTGTGTTAACTTTAAGTATGTATAGAAAATATTGTTGTTCTTATATATGTTTTTAAATTTAACAACAAATTAGATATAAGCATAAAAATAAAAAAGAATTTTAATAAAGATAAATTTTAATATAGTTTTAAATATACTTGTAATATTTACAAAAAACTTTTATAATCATTAAAGAGGTTTTTTATGCTAAAATTTTTTAATCGATTGTCTAGAAAAAAAGAGGAATTTATACCCCATAATGATGAAGTAGTAACAATGTATAGTTGTGGACCAACTGTATATAGTTATCAACATATTGGTAATTTAAGAGCTTATGTATTTATGGATCTTATTAGACGTGTGTTAAAACATCATAATTACAAACTTAATGGAGCTATGAACATTACCGATGTAGGTCATCTTACAAGTGACCAAGATGAGGGAGAGGATAAAATGCTTGTAGCTAGTAAAAAGGAGCATAAAACTCCATATGAAATTGCAAAGTTTTATTCTGACCTGTTTTTTGAAGATATTAAAAAGCTTAACATAGCTTTGCCTGAACATGTGTTAAAAGCAACAGATCATATTCAAGATATGATAAAATATGTTGAAAAACTTTTAGAAAGTGGATATGCCTATGAAACGAGTAGAGGCATATATTTTGACGTGCAAAAATTTAAAAGATATGGAATGTTAAGTGGAATTGAGCTTAAAGACAGAAAGGCAGGAGCAAGAATCGAGGTTGATGGCGAAAAAAAACATCCTGCTGATTTTGCTCTTTGGATAAAGGCACCCAAAGAACACATAATGCAATGGGAAAGCCCATGGGGAATGGGTTATCCTGGTTGGCATATTGAATGTTCTGTAATGGGGCAAAAATATTTGGGAGAATACATTGACATTCACACTGGTGGAATTGACCATGTTACCGTGCACCATGAAAATGAAATTGCACAAAATGATTCACTTTGTGGACATAGAGTTGTCAACTTTTGGATGGAGCTTGAATTTTTGCAAATTGATGGTGGAAAAATGAGCAAGAGCTTGGGTAATATTTATACCTTGTCAGACCTCGAAAAAAGAGGTTTTTCTGCCATGGACTACAGATACTTTTTGCTTACCGCTCATTATCTGAAGATGCAAAACTTTACATTTGAGGCTTTGGAGGGCGCTAAAAGTGCTCTTGCAAACCTATATAAACTTGCAAAAAAACATAAACTTGCTGAAAATAAAGGTGGAGATTATTCTAATTACAAAACAAAATTCTATGATGCATTTGATGACGATTTAAATTCTCCACTTGCACTTGGAGTGGTTTGGGAGCTGTTAAAAGAAGATGCTAATTATGCTGTTTTTGAATGTTTACTTGAATTTGACAAACTATTAGGTCTTAATATTGACAAAAATACAGATGTAAGCATAACACAAGTTCCACAAGAAATTATTGATTTGGCTCAAGAAAGATGGGAGGCAAAGCAAAATAAAAACTATGCTTTGGCAGATGAACTTAGAGGTAAGATAACAGATTTGGGTTATTCTATTAAAGATAGCAAAGATGGTTACGTTTTAGAAAAAAATTAATTGTTTTTATTTACATTTAGACGTATTATAAATTGAGTAAAGCAAATTTTTTGATTACAAGTGTTGTGTTAATTTTGAAAAGAACATTCTATTTAATTTTTACAAGCAATTATCATATTAAAAAAAATCACAAAGTGAAATGGATAATGTATATATTATAGATAAAAATGAAAATATCAATAGTCAATTATATGTAAACAACAAAGCAACTGCTTAGAAAATCAATTTAATTGGAGTATTCATCAAAATTCATAGTATAGATTTTAAAACCTGCGTTAATTTTATAGAATATAAAAATAAAACAATTTTTATTAAAATTTCTTATTAGATAGGCATATCAAAAAAATAGTTTAAATTTTATAAAAAATTATATAATAATATAAAAAACTCTTGACTTTTAAATCTGGTTTTGATAATATAACTAAGCATGTTTTGATGTGCGGGTGTAGTTCAGTGGTAGAACTCCAGCCTTCCAAGCTGGTCGCGAGGGTCCGATTCCCTTCACCCGCTCCAAACTTTGCGTTTGTAGCTCAGCTGGATAGAGCAATGCCCTTCTAAGGCAGAGGTCGGGGGTTCGAATCCCTCCAAGCGCACCACCATTTGATTTTGGTTGTTGTTGGTGGG
>CALKLQ010000024.1 GCA_937992055.1 uncultured Clostridia bacterium
CAACAGAAATTACAGTGCCTAAACCTTTCATAGCTCCTGATGTAGTGGCTGCTGCTCCTGAAGTTGCCCCTGCCGTTGCAACAGCGGATTGAGCCATAACAGCATTACTTGCAATCATTTTACTATTGCTTAAATGCAACAACCTATCACACCAAAGTTTTACAGTGGTGAATGCTCTTGTTGTTGTAATTAATGACATATTGTCTTTAATCCAACGTGTTACCATTTCGCCGCACATATCGCCAAATGAACTTAATATATTGTTGAATAGTGAATTTGCGGCATCGGCAAAGGTCATTTCACCGTTTATTAATCCTGAAAGTGCATTGCCCCATTCTGAAGCAAAATCATCTGCAAAACCTTTAATTTCCTGATGTTGATAATTCCACAATTCAAGTGCTTTTCTATTGGCTTGAATATTGTAATCTTCCATTATTTTTTGGCTTGCACGCTTGATTTTAACTTCTTCAGCAGTATTGCCTTCAACCAACTTCAATTGTTCCTGTAAAGCCGTTTCTTCAAGTTTTTTCTTTTGGTTAATGAAATTGATTTCAAGTTCCAAAAGTTGGGTTTTTGAAATTTTTCTTCTGTCATATTCCAATTCAAGCATTGCCATTTGGTTATCAATGCTTTGTTTTGCATTGGTAAGGTCATCAACAACTTTTTGAGATTTCAAGGCTTTTTGTTTTTGCTCATATTCTCTTTCAAGTTGTAATTTTTGTGCTAATGCTTGTGCATATTCAGAAGTGCCGGCTTTGGCGGCGGCAATTTTGGCTTCAGCTTGTTTTAAATTTATCTGATAGATTTCATCTTCAGTTCGTTGTGTTTGGTATTTTTCAACTTCTAACAGCCCTAACTTATATGCAAGTGCTTCTTTTCTTCTCGCTTTTTCTTCTGCTGCCAATTGTTTTGCAGTTTTAGTTTCGCCAGTATTATTGCTTGTTGCCTTTTTTGTTGGTGTTTCAGGTGCTTTTGTTAAAGAATTAACTGTATTTTCATACCTCTGAATTGTCTTAATTCGCTCTTGATACAATTTGTCAAGGTTATCATCAGCAAGTTGGTATTCATCCATTTTGCCCAATGATATTGCATATTTGAAATTAGAAATTGGGTGAAAACCATTCCGCATTTTTTCATTTTTAGCAATTTCTAAATCAATATTTTTTAATTGTGCTTCCATTTCCATTAAGGCAATTTTTCTTGCCAATGTTTCTGAAAGCCTACCCTGAAGTTTTATTTCATTTTCAATCTGTGCGGCATATTGAGGGTATTTTTCTTTAAGTCCTGCAATAGCATTGTCCAATCTATCTTTTTGTTCAAGATCAAGGTTTTGAACCCCTTGCAATTCCTGTAAAGTGCTTATATATTTTTGTGTTTCATCTACACTTTGTATTTGTTTATTGTTTAAATCTTTTATTGCTGCTGTTGTTTGTTCCACATTATTCTTGTATGAAAAAATTGCAGCAGATACAGCACCAATTGCTAATGCAACCCAAGTAAGCGGACATTCTAGCAACGCAACGGTAGTGGCTCTTATAGAAACAATAAGTGCTTTTAATGCAGCCCCAACACGACCAACACAAAGTAATTGAGCAACACTTGCTTTATTTGAAGCAAGAATTGCTTCTTTTTTTACAACTTCAGCCCTTGCTGATGATAGTGTTGCTGTTGTACTTGCTTTTTCTGCTGTTACTTTTGCAAGTTGTGCAGTTGTTGTTTGTGCAATCGCTCTTGCTCTGTTATATTCAGCAGTTGCAGCTGTAACGCTTGCTTGTGCATTTGCTATTGTTGCAGCATTGCCTGTTGATTCAGCTGCAACAAGTCTTGCTTGTGCAGATGCAAGGGCATTTTCTGCAACTGTTTGCTGTGCAAGTGCCTGTGTATTAGCAATTGAAGCGGCTCTTACAGCATTAAAAGAAGCAACATTTGCCATTTCTGCTGCCTGTAATTTAGCTTTTGATGCTGTCAATGCTTCTGTTGCCTGTCTTTCCAAAACAATTTGTGTTATTGCCTGATGTCTTGCCTGAATATAGGCTGTTGTTGCAGCTGCCACTGCTGTTGTTCCTGCAATGACTGTTGCAAGTGCAAGTGCTGTGTTTGTTGTAGTTGTTATAACAGTATGATTAACAGAAGCCCATGCTTTTAATGTGTTTATATGTTCAGTTGTTTTTTCAATCAGTTTTGTTGTTTCAACTACCTGTTGTTTGATTGCAGGCAATGCCAAATCTGAAATTGCCCTTGTCATCAATGTGTAGGCATCAGACATTGTGGATGTAACACCTTCTAGGGTTTTACTTTGTTGTTCCATCATTCCATAAAATCTGCCGCCTTCAGAAGCTGCATCTTTGAAAGCCTGTTGCACCATATCAACAGAAATTTTGCCTTCTTCCATTTCTTTTTTTAGAACTGCCATTGATTTGCCAGTTTCTTCAGAAATCTGTTGCAATGGGTTAAAACCAGCCCCAACCATTTGCAATAAATCTTGCCCCATCAATCTACCGGCAGATGACATTTGTGCAAAGGCAAGTGTCATTGAACGCATTTTTTCTCTGTTTCCGCCTGAAATATCACCAAGCATTTGCAAATCGGGCAATAAATCTTCTAATTGAATCCCAAAGTTTAATAATACCCTTGAAGCATCCAACAGATCTTGTGTTTCAAAAGGTGTAACATTTGCCATATCTTGTAATTGATTGACCAATCTGCTTGCTTTTTCTGCATCACCCAGCATTACACCAAATGCAACTTGTGCTTGTTCAAAGTCTGAAGAAGCCTTTAGTGCATTTTGTCCGATATTTAACAAAGTTGCACCAACACCCAATGCGGCAATAGAACTGAAGGCGGTTGAAAGCAAATCAACACTTTTTCTTGCTTGCTGCATACCTTGTTCAAATTGGGTTTTGTCTAAATTAAGTTTTACTGCAACTTGTCCTGCTGTTACACTCATGACTTCTCCTTACAAAATTTTCATTGCTTCTTGTAATGACATTTTTTTACTGCCTGAACTTTTCTTTGTTTTGTTATTCGTGTTTATGCTGTTGACTTCTTTGTCTATGTCAAGAAGTTCAACAATTTTTCTATGCGTAGCAGTCCAAAAAACCACTTCAGGCAATCTTAAATGCGTGGTTACGGCATAATATAAATACGCATAATCTATTTCATAGATTTTTTCTTTTTTGCAGCCTTCTTTGTTGCTGCTTCTACCGGCTTTTTTTCGGCTTCAGCCTTTGCAATATCTTGTGGCTTTGGTTTTGGCAGGTATGCTTCCATTGCTTTTACAACCTGATCTGTTGCAGCTTGTAATTCCGCCAGTGATAATTCAAGAATTTTTTCTAAATCCATTGTTCTTTCAACTTTTAATGGATCAGCTGCATCAAATGGGGCAAAAACTATGGTTGAAGCCCAAATGCCATAAGCAATAAATTCAAGTTTTTTGTCCATTAAACCTGTAAGCAGTTGATGTTCTGAAATGTTGAAAGTATTTCTTAATACTGCAAAATTACGCAGTTTAAATTCACAATTCCATTTTTCGCCAAAAAGTTCCATTTCTAACTTTGGCACAACTATTTTGTCAAGTGTCATCTTTATTTCTCCTGTTTTTACACAAAAAAGAACCCGGTGTTTTAAGCCGAGTTCTTTTTTAATAAATTAATTACTTTTTATTATTCCAAATCATCAGAAGGACTGTCATTTGCCCCGATTGCTGTTCTAGTTTCATTTGCTGTGATTGTTCTGAAAGCCTTGTCTTTTTTTCTAATAACTCCTTGACCTTCAAAAGAACAAGTCCAATAATCATCAGCTTTTGAAACAACATCAAGAAAACCTTTAACACAGAATAATTCCATGTGAAGGTCTGCTGCTTCACCATTAATGAAATCGGTGTCAAATTCAAGATTGAACAAAACCGGCACATCTGATGCTTTATCTGTTACAGTAACAATTTGGTTTGGTGTTGTTCTGCTTTCAGTAAGTGTTGCACCATTAATTTTTGCAATAACATCCAAAGGAATATTGGCTGATTCAAATTTTACATCATAAGCCTTTTTGAAAGTCATTGAATCTACTGTTGTAAGCCCAGCAACAGCTTCTTTTGTTTCACTGCTAACTGTAACTTCCATTGAACTAAGTTCCGGTAAATCCATTCTTGTGCCTATTGTATAAGTTTCAGTTGTGTTTGCTGTAACTTCTGCAATTTTTGCATTAGAAATACCAAGAACATTTTGTTGTTTTGATAACGGCATTTTCTTTTCTCCTTTCTGCCTTTGTGCTAAAAAGCTGTAACTGTAATATTAAATACCCATACAAATCTTTGTTGTGTGTCTTTCTCAACAAAAAACGGTTGTTGTGCTTCAACAATCCGCATTTTTTTATTGTTTATTGTTGAAATTCTAATTGGCTTGTTAGTAACAAGTGCTTTAAATATTGCATTTATCTTGTTTTCTGCTTGCCTTGCATCTTTTGAAAGAACTTTTATCTGAACTGTTGGTGAATCTCCAAGCACTTCACGATAACCGCCATAAACCCAAAGGCAAACAATTTCATCATCAGAAGTTGTAATATTAAACTTACATTCTGAATCAGTAACAACTTTTGAATTAATCAAATGTGTTCTTATTTCTTTTAAAATATCTGTCATAGCCTTTTCAGTTGCCTTTCAACAAGTTTTGGAATAATATCTTGTGCATTTTGCAAACCTCTTTCAAGAAATTTGCTATGGTTTTTATTTTGTTCATGTTGTTTGTAAGCATAAGGGGTGTTTGCAGTAACATAAACAGATAACTCATCACCCTGTTTGGTTGCCATTACATTTGGCTGGTTTTTATCGGATGAAGTTTTTGCTTCTTCAAATACTTCATCAAGGTTTGGTGTGCCGCCTTCTGTAACACAAATTGACCGCTTTAATGTACCTGATAATACAGGGGCAATTTTCATTGCTTCACCGCCTGCAACTTCACCGCCTTGTTTTAAACCCTTCATTGCCGCAGCAATTACTTTGTCAGAAGCAGTTTTTCCAAACCACTGCACATCAAAATTAAAATCTGTTTTTTTTTAACCCCCTTTTAAAAATATGCCTGATAACCTTGTAAATTATTATCAAAATCATATAAAGGATTAGCCGCAATCACTTTGTAATCAGTGCCGTTTAAATGAATTAAATCACCCACTTTAACTTCTCTGTCTGTCAAAATGTTGCCTTCAGAAGTTCTTTGTTCTCCGTTGCTTGCAATAATTAATTTATTTTTATATGTTATGCTGCAAGGAATGTTTTTTTCTTCTTCAATTACTTTAGGCATTGAATATTCATCTGTGCCATCAGTTCTTTTTAAGTCAAATTTCTGTGTGTACAAATGAGAATAAAACATCTAAACCACCCTTGCTGATTTTATCAAATATTTATCAATGTATTGTATAGCTTCAGGACACACTTCAAGCAATAAATAATTGCCGTTATAAGATACATTGCCGCCGCCAATATTTATGCTGCTTATTCCCAGTTTTTGGTTTTTAATATGAACAGATTTACTTGAAAGTCCTGCATATTCCGCAACAAAAATTGCTTGTTCACAACAAGCGCAAATCATTTCTGCCGGCATTTCTATCAAAATAAGACTTTTTCCATTTACTTCAATAGCATTTGCTTCTGATGTGTAAGTTCTTTTTGAAAGAAAATTTGGTTTGAAATATCGAGGAAATGCAAGCGGTTGCACAGTCGAAACAGGGAAGCCTTCATATTTCAAAGTGTTTAATTTTCTTGTTGCTTCCACAAGAACTTTTGCTTTATCTTCATCATTTAATGTTTTCCAGTATGAAGCATCAAGTTTTGTTGCAAAATATTGTTCTGCTTCTTCTACTGTGCAATAAACTGGATATTCAATATCATTTATTTTTACTGTTTTAGTCATTTTAAAAAGTCCTATAATTGAGAAAAACAAGGGCATATTGCAGCCCTTGTTTTGAGATATAACAACAAAAGTTAAGCAAGCAAGTGTTTGAACTGTACAACCTTAATATGTTTAGGCTGATATGCTCTTTCCCAGTTTGTTCCAGTTGCAAATTCAGCATTGGTTGGTGAAACTCCTGCCGGTGAGCCTTTGAATTTAATTCCACGAGGGTGAATTAAGTTCTTTCTTCTTGAAATCAAGACATCATTACCAGCAAGGGCTTCTCTGTCTGTTTCAAGTGCCGGATAGTCAGGGGTTGCTTCACCCAGTGCCACAGCACCAGCCCCAAATAAATAAGTGGTGTAAACCGTTTTTGTTGTCTGGCTAGGTGCTTCACCTTCAGTGATTTCTTCAACAGGTAATTCATCATTGACAATTACACGTTTATCACCGTAGTAAGCAAGCGGTTTACCGCCTTCAGAAGGTTTAATGTAGTCAATCAAATCATCTTTTCTTAACTTACGTTCTGTTGCTGAATGCATCATAATGGCTTGAAGCTGTGAACCTCTATCACCAAGTTTGCCTTCTGCATCAATTAAGGTGTCAGCGTTTGCGGTTCTGTCAGCCGCACTTGTGTTTTTGGTAACATCAAGAACAAGGTCAGCCATAGAAGTTGCAGCAAATGCCCCTTTAAGTATTGAAAGCAATATCTTCTGATATTCTCCATCCCAATAAACACCAATTCTTGAAGCAATCACTGCCATTGGATCAGCATTCGGATCATTAGCCTGAACTTTTGCAAGTTCTTGAACAAGGTCATTTACCTTAAATGCTTTACCCCTGTGGTTAATTGCAGCTTTATCAAGTCCAGTACCAATGTCAGTTGTTGAAAGTTTGGTTGTTCCATCAGTAGGCAAAACTTCAGAATCGCCTTCCAAATCTTTCCAAAAAGGCATATTGACTGTTGTACCTGTTGAATTAGCGAGTGCATCAAATTGTGCATCTCTTACCATAATACCGCACTGTACCAAGTTAGAATTGTAAGTTGTTTGTTCAAGTGCATAAGAAACAACTTTTTCAATATCAATTGGCAAGCCGGATATTGTTACAATAGTTCCCATTGTTTTTTCTCCTTATGTTTATATGTATTACGTTTGTTTTTTACTTCACACCTGCTTCAGCTTTGAATTTTTCAGCCAGTGTTGGGTTGGATTGTTCCAACTGCATTTGCTTAGTCAGGTTTAAAGTTTCTTTTTTGTATGGGTTAGGCATAGAAGAATTGTTGAAATTACCCGGATTGCTGCCGCCACCAACATTAAAATTCACTTTTAATTCAGGGTATTCTTCAGCAATCTTTTTCACAGCTTCTTCAAGATTTTCAGCATCTAGCTGAACCAAGTTCATTGCTTTGTCTTTCAAGCCTGATTTTTTAAGAAGTTCAGCAACTTGTGCTTTTTTCTCATAAGTTGCCGCTTTCTTTTGGGCTTCTTCAAACTTAGCTGTCAGTTCTTTATTTGCGTTCGCAATCTCTGTGATTTTCGCAGCAAGAACATCTGTTTCTTTCACATCTTCAGGTTTGAAGCCTAATGTTTCAGCAAGAATTTCTTTCAGTTTTTTTGTGTCCTTTAAATCAATTCTTTTTGCAGCATTTTCATCATTTAGCTTTTTGATGTGGTCTTTGAACTCTGCTGATGTATCTGCTTTTGCTTTTGCAACAGCTTCATCAATCATTTTTTGAACCTGTTCTTTCGTGAAGGTTTCTGTGTTGTTTTGAGGATCTCCCCCATTGTTTCCAGTTCCGGGCATCTCGCGTTCTCCTTTACTTTTTATGTATTACAATTAAGCCTGCTGAATCACTCAACACGCTTGAAAAATTTTGCATAGAAAAGAAGCCCCTGAAGGGCTTCTGAAAATCCAACTATCACAAATCAATTATAAAATTTATTCACCAATTATTATGCCGTTTATAATACAAGGCAATTCAGGTTTTTTAATATCGGGGTTTACTTCACTGTAATAATCCCAAATATTTGTTTTTAATTTTTCATTAAGAAAATTTCTTTCTTCAACTGAAAGTGCCATATATTCTTCATTTGTCATATTGAATTCTTTTAAATCGTTTGGTAGCTTTATCATAGTTCTTTTAGTTCCTTTACATACAATGTAAACAAAGTTTCAAGTGATTTCAATAGGTCAGGTACATTTTCTTTAAGAACATTTAAGGCTTCTGTACAATTATTTGTTCTTAAATAGAAATATTGTGCAAAGATTTCAGCTTCTTTTGTTCCATATTGTCTGAAATACTTTGCCCCATGTCCTGAAATTGCATAGCTTGCTTTATCAAACATATTGCCGTTTGTAAGTGCATCAAATATGTCAGAAACAGCACACCAGCCATCTTGCCTTTGGGCTTTGAAATTGGTTATTCCGTTAGGTAACTTGTATTTTTCTTTTACTTCTCTGAATTTATTTGCAACGGCTTCAGGGAATTTAT
>CALKLQ010000025.1 GCA_937992055.1 uncultured Clostridia bacterium
TCGCTACATAAAGTAACTCGCCGGCCCGTTCTACAAAAAGTACGAGATTGCACACGTAGTGCTCTCTCCGATTGTAAACATGCGGTTTCAGGTTCTATTTCACTCCCCTCCCGGGGTTCTTTTCACCGTTCCCTCACGGTACTATTCGCTATCGGTCACCAAGTCGTATTTAGCCTTAGGAGATGGTCCTCCCTCATTCACACCGGATTTCTCGTGTCCTGTGCTACTCTGGATACACCCTAGGGGCTAAATGAATTTCGGTTACGGGACTGTTACCCTGTTTCGTTTAACTTTCCAGAAATATTCACCTATTCATTTATGTCTCCCATATTGGGGTCCTAACCCCAATTCCATTTCTGGAATTGGTTTGGGCTCTTGCGATTTCGCTCGCCACTACTTTCGCAATCGTTTGTTTACTTTCTTTTCCTCTGGGTACTTAGATGTTTCAGTTCCCCAGGTTCCCTTCATATCTCTATTTGATTCGAGAATATGATAATAGTGCATTACCACTATTGTGTTTCCACATTCGGACATCTACGGGTCATAGCTCATTTGCAGCTTACCGTAGCTTTTCGCAGCTTATCACGTCCTTCATCGGCGCTTGGTGCCAAGGCATCCTCCACATGCTCTTTGTAGCTTGAACTTAAATTGGATTTATCTTTGACATTTTCACTTTATTGTTAATATCTCAACAAAATTAAAATAATTGTTTAATATTGTATTACTCAAATTATACTCGTATTTTGTTACTGAATATTTGATTCTTCACTGATAAAACATTAAATGTTTTTCAGTTAATTATGCAGTTGTCATGGTTCTTAAATTGGCAAATCAGCCAACATGTTTTCGCCCCTTTCTTGGTGCGACATGGCAATACTATCATAATGAAATAATGCTTGTCAACACTTTTTTTAAAAATTTTTTCTTTTTTTCGCTATTTTTTTTGAAACACTTTAACACCCCGCCGTGTGTTTTCAATTTGTGCCTAAAATACCCCCTTTTTATGCTATAAATATCCCAAAAATGGGCAAACAAATTTAATAATTTTTTTTAATTTTTTTAAGATTTTATGCTTTAACCTGCTCTGTTTGCATTTTTTTTATTATAAATTTGAATCAATTTTTATAAAAGATTATTGAAATTTTATCTATTTATTGTATCAAAATTTATCACATTATATATTATACTTATAATTATTAGTATATAATATACATTTAATAAACGACAGAAAGGGTAAAAAAACCTTAAAAGTTTTATTCATGGCAAAGGTCCCCACAAACTTCTTGTAATAACACTGGAAACCGTGCTTCGCACCTCTCTTGCTTCGCAAGTACCCTCACCGCTTCGCGCTGGGTTTCCTGTTTTTAGTCTGCGGAGTTTGTCTTCAAATGCCCTTACGGGCGCTTGTCCCCCAAACTCCTTGTAATAAGGCGTTGCCTTTTTAGGCTACGGAGTTTGTCTACAAATGCCCTTACGGGCGCTTGTCCCCAAACTCCTTGTAATAATTATCCAACACAAGATTAAAATATATTAGGAGGTTATTGTGACTATTATTGAAGCCATAATCTTTGGGCTCATTCAAGGTTTAAGTGAGTTTCTACCCATTTCATCTAGTGGACATCTTGTTCTGTTTTCAAAAATCCTTTCAACCCAGGGTGACTTTATTTTTTTTAGTGTACTACTACATCTTGCAACCCTTCTTGCCGTTTTAATTTATTTCCATAAAGATGTTATGGAATTAATTAAACATCCATTTAGTAAAAAGGCACAAATGATTTATCTAGCAACCATCCCAACAATTGTTTTGGTTTTAATCTTCAAAAACTTTGTTGAAGACGCTTTTTCAGGAGCTCTGCTACCTTTTTGTTTTATTCTAACCGCTGTTCTTTTGGTTATCAGTCAAATTCTTTCCACAAAAAGCACGAAAAAATTGACAAAAGGTGGCGCCATTGCAATGGGGATAGCACAAGGAATTGCAACCTTTCCAGGAATTTCAAGATCGGGCTCAACCATCTGCACGGGCTTGATTTTAGGATATGAAAGGAACGAAACGGCTAGCTTTTCCTTTTTGATGAGCATACCTATTATTATCGCATCTATGGCATATGAACTTTTAAAAGGTTTTAAGCTTGGTTTTGGGCAAATCTTTGTAGCACCCACCATTGTAGCTTTTGTCGTGGCCTTTATTTCCGGACTTTTTTCGATAAAGTTTATGATGTGGGCGGTAAATAAACTAAAACTTTATTGGTTTGGAGTTTATCTATTGATTATTGGAATAATAAGCTTTTTTGTGGTTTAGATTGACAAAAACAATTCTTTTGGTTTATTGTAATTTTGTAAATAACTGTCAAAACATTACTACCATACTTAACCAGCCTACTTGATTTTTAAATTGTTTAAATCTATATAAGTAATTTTTTTTCACAAAAGTTTTTAAAGGAAGATTGAAACAGAGTTAAATAGGCTATGTTAATTATAAAATAGTAATTGGCTTTTAACTAGAATTATAAATTTACAAATTAATAGACAAAAGGAAATATGATGATAATAGATGGAAAGGCAGAAGCACAAAAATTAAAAGAGCAAATAAAACAGGAAATTTTGGAAAAAGATTTAAAGCTCAAACTTGTTGTTGTTATTGTTGGAGATGACCCTGCAAGCCAAATCTATGTCCGCAATAAAAAGTTGGCATGCGAAGGCGTGGGAATTCAAAGTGAGATTGTTGCACTTGAAAAAGATGTGACACAAAGTGTCTTAAACCAAACGCTAGATAGTCTTTCTAATGATGTTTCAGTCAACGGAATTTTGCTTCAACTCCCACTTCCTAGGCATTTAAATGAGGACCAAGCACTTTCCCACATTGACAGTTTGAAAGATGTGGACGGATTGACGCTTGAAAATGCCGGAAAATTATTTTTAAATCAAAACACCATTGCCCCTTGCACTCCGCTTGGAATTTTACATTTAATAAAAACCGTCTGTCCAAATTTAAAAGGTTTAAATGCGGTTGTGGTTGGACGTAGTGCACTTGTTGGAAAACCTACGGCACAACTGCTTTTAAATAGTGATTGCACGGTTACTATTTGCCATTCAAAGACAAAAAACTTAAAAGAACAAACTCTTTTGGCAGATATTTTAGTGGTTGCAATAGGCCAGCCAAAATTTATCACCGGTGAATATATTAAAAAAGATGCGATAGTAATTGATGTTGGAATAAATCGAGTGGAGGGAAAAATTGTTGGTGATGTCGACTTTGAATCAGCAAGTGAAATTGCATCACATATAACACCCGTTCCTAAAGGTGTTGGACCTATGACAGTTGCAATGCTCCTTAAAAATCTTTTAACTTTATTCGAGTTGCAACAAAAACAAATAAGCTAATTGATGTCATTAAGGATATCAATTTTTAAGTTGTTTTTTAACACATTTTTAATTCATAGATACTTTTATATTCATAGATTTTGCATTAACAAATTGATATGCGGCATTGTAAATTTGCTTTCGCAAATTTAGTGTCTGCCCAGCAGACACCCTTTTTAAGGGAAAAACAGTATAGATTTTTGGTCTTATTCCTTAATCATATGAAGTCAATGTTAACGTCTTGGAAAAGTATGAAAAGGATTGGGTAGGACTTTTAAGAATTCAGCTCTAAGAAAAGTCTATGAAAATACTAAACTTTACGGAAACAAGAAATTTTATCAACTTATCGATGGAATTATTGATAGTTATAATGAACCAAAATAAATAGGAGTAACTAATGACAAAAAATGAAATTGTTGTTAAAGGAATAAATGTAAATTACAGAAAGATAAATCAAGAAGATTATATTTCTTTAACAGATATTGCAAAAGCAAGAAATGCTAAAGAGCCAAAAGATGTCGTAAAAAGTTGGATGAGAAGCAGAGCAACACTTGAATATTTAGCGTTGTGGGAAAATTTTTACAATCCAAATTTTAAAGGAGACGAAATCGACCCCTTATTGGCACAGACAGGTAAAAATGACTTTACAATGTCCCCAACTCGTTGGATAGAAGAATTTAATGCCATTGGCATAACCGCTAAACAAGGCAAAAATGGTGGTACTTATGCACATCAAGATATTGCTTTCAAATTTGCAAGTTGGGTTTCTGCAGAGTTTGAGTTTTATCTTATCAAGGAATTTCAAAGGTTAAAGATACAAGAGCAACAAAGCTTGGAATGGAATGCTAAGAGAGAACTTGCAAAACTTAATTATCATATTCACACAGACGCAATAAAAGAAAATTTGATTGTACCAACACTTACTAAAAATCAAATCAATTTTGTTTATGCAAACGAAGCCGATGTTTTGAATGTTGCATTGTTTGGAAAAACTGCTGCTGATTGGCGAAAAGAAAATCCAAAACTTAAAGGCAACATTAGAGATTATGCAAGCATAGAACTATTATTGGTCATTGCAAATATGGAAAGTTTAAATGCCTTCCTAATTGAACAAAAAATACCACAAGGTGAGAGACTTGTTCAACTCAACGGTATGGCAAGGTCGCAACTTAAAGTCTTGCAACAAACAAATTCAAAATTGCTACTTGATAATAAAAAAGAATGAGAATAAGTAATAAAAAATTCAAGAGTTTCAAAGCCCTTGAATTTTTCACTAGTTTCAAAAGTTTATAACTTTAAAAGTGTAAACATTACGATTAATTTAAAACAAAGATTATTCTTGAACAAAATCTATTTTGATTGTGAAACTGAATGTTTGATGATTAAATGATTGAGGTGGTTGTTTTAATGAAAGGGTCATGGTCATTTCCCCACTTGGTGGGTTGTTGTAATCTCCAGTGAAGCCCTCAAGTATTACGCTTTGAGATGGGGTTAGCAAAATCTTGTCAGACTGGGAAATTTCAACAAACTCAATTCTTATTTTTTTATTTTCATTATAGTTTTTAAAATTAAAAGTGTAAATAATGTCTTCCGCGTCATCGTTATTTTCATTTATTCTTTTAAAATTTAAATCTTCATTCATGTTCCAAGGTAAAAAGTTTTCCGTGTTTTGCCACTCATGAACATAATTCGAAATAGAATTTTCACAACCTGAAACACTTCCTACGATATCAACAAACACATCATCTTGCGAAACCTGAAAATGAAATGTGCTGTTAATTGTCGAAGTTGCGGAGGTTGCGGCATAGACGCCAAAACCAAATAGCGCCACTGCCAAAAAAACTGAAAAGAGGGATAATATTAGATTAACAGTTCTTCTTTTCACCTTGCTCTCCTTGCTACAATTATATTCTTTTTTAAAGTCAATTCAAAATAAATTTTGTAATAAATTTATATTTTCTTGTAAAAAAATCTAAAATATCAAGCAAAATCCGCATTTTTTACCTATTTTGACAATATATATTTTAATCAAAATCCTCAAAATTATTAAAATCACCCTCTTGAACTTCCAAAAGCTCCGCCTCTTCGTTGGCTCTAACATGGGCTTTAGGTTTAAAATCAATATCGGTAAATGTGGTGTATTCACCAAACCATCTGAGCTTAATAGTGTCCAAAGAACCATTTCTGTGTTTTGCAATGTTAAGTTCGCAAACCCCAGGTTCATCTTCATTTGGCACATCGTTATACATTTCCGCCTTGTAAATAAACATAACAATATCTGCATCTTGCTCAATTGAACCAGATTCTCTAAGATCGGACAGAACAGGCCTATGATCTTTTCTTGTTTCAACTGCACGGGAAAGCTGAGAAAGAACAATGATTGGCACATCCAGCTCTCTAGCCGCAATTTTTAGATATCTGGTAATTTCGCTAATCTCTTGTTGTCTGTTATCTTTAACCTTTCCACCACTGTTCATAAGTTGAAGATAGTCAATCATAACAAGGTCCAAACCACCCTCTCTTTTTAACCTCCTACACTTGGAAAGAATGTCAATTGGGGTATTCATGGAAGAATCGTCAATGTAAAGTCCTGCGTCAACAAGTTTTTTATTTGCCGCCCAAATCGCCTTCCATTCATCAACAGAAAGCTCACCTTTTAACGCCTTTGCCATGCTCACACACGCCACGGAGCAAAGCGCCCTTTGAGCCAGTTGGGTCTTGGGCATTTCAAGAGAGAAAATGGCACATCTCTTTTTTTGGGTAATTGCTATATTTGTCACCACATTCATGGCAAACGAGGTTTTTCCCACACCGGGTCTTGCCGCAAGAAGAATAAGATCGGAGTTTTGAAGACCATTAGTAAGCCTGTCCAAATCTTTAAAACCGGTTGCCATTCCCCTTAAAACGTCTTTGTTTTTTGAAATTTTATCAAATTTATCTATAACACTTTTAAGGGCATCGCCAATATGTTCAAGACTTGTTGTGTCCTCATTCTGGGCAATTTCAAAAATCAATTTTTCCGCATAAGAAAGAGCTTCCGTTTTGTCATCACTTTCATATGAATTTTCAATTATTTTTTGACCGGATGAAATGAGCTTTCTTAAAACACTGTCCCTCTTGACAATGTTCATGTAATGTGAAAAGTTGACGGCAGAGGGAACCACGTTTGTTAGTGTTGTCAAATATTCTATTCCGCCAACCTGCTCAAGCTGTCCTGCCTTGTCCAGTTCATCTGATAACGTGACAAAATCAACAGGCGCATTGCTGTTGTAAATTTTGTTCATGGCTTCAAAAATGGTTGAGTGCGCATCAATATAAAAATCTTCACCGCCAAGCTTAGACATAACCTCAACGGGCACGTTTTCATCAATTAAGATACATCCCAAAATAGCCTGTTCCGCCTCAACACTATGTGGCATTATTTTTGCATTCTTTTTTTCCATATTCCTCTACCTATTAAAAGGGTCGTCCAGTTTTTCCCTTTTCTCCTTTTTCTTTTGTTCAATTTTGTTATAAATCAAAATATAGGCAAAACAAACAATACTGCAACAAAGCACAATCAAAAAAATTGCCAGGGCATTGTTCATTTTCCAAACAGCAAAATAGTAAGATAACAAAAATGCCAAGGGTACAATTATAAGCGCTCCTATGCCAATTTTTTTTGCCAAGCCTTTGGTTTTGTTCACTAGACTTCTCCTGTAAATTACACTTTGACATAGTTTATCACATTGCAAATAAAAAAAAAAGAATTTTATTCTAAAAAATCGATAAGGTGTTTAAACTATGAGGTCATGCTTGCTCTTTCTCTTTTAATCATGTTTACTAAAAACCCTTGGCAAACCATTTTTGTTTAATATTAACTTAAGGCTACTTGAACCAGCCTCACCGCGCTTTGAAATAAAATAAACCCCACCAACTTTTTTTAACATAAGAAGGTTTTTTAACATATAAATTACATATATATTAATGTTAAACTTTAAATGAACAGTTCACACAAAAGCTAAAAAAAAACAAAATGTGAGGTGTGAATATGGAATATGACGACTATCAAATTTTAAATGACTACTCTCAATTGGCAAAAGCCTACTATGACTCCATGAAAAAACGTGGTTTTGTTTTTTTTAGACTTGATGATGTTGAGGAGCAAAAATTAATAATATGCCAACAGGCTTTAAACCTTCTTGAGCCTCTTTTAGAGAGTTACAAAAAAAGCCTAAAAGTGGCAAGAGGAAAAGAACAACAAACAATGATTAAAAAATTATGCGAATTGAGTCAAAGACAAATAGAACAATTAAAAAGGGAATTCCCCATTAAATCTGAGCTAATAAAAACAAATCTGGGCAACCCTCTTTCCTGCGAGGCAAAATTAATAAAAAAGCTGTTTGAAATTTATAAGTTAGAAGACAATGAAAGAAAAAACCTGCTTGTTTCTTCCATGATTGAAGATAGACTTGAAACACTTTCTGGTTGTTGCTAATAATTTGCCGTTACTATAAATCTGGTCTTAAAACCGGAAAAAATAAAGTACACTTTAGATTTTAGGAAAAAGTAAACCCTATTTGCATAATGATTTGGTTCAGACGTCCGCAAAAAATTTTGCGTATTACATAAAAAAAGTATCGAAGAATTCGATACTTTTTGGTATGCTTTTGTCTATTTCAACT
>CALKLQ010000026.1 GCA_937992055.1 uncultured Clostridia bacterium
CAAACAACAGCATGGGCATATAGAAAAGGTAGGATATGATTTGTATTGCAAGCTTTTGGATGAGGCTATAGGTGAAATTAGAGGGGAAAAACAAAAGGTTGCAAGAGAGATAAAAATGGATGTCGATTTGGATGCGTATATCAGTGAAAAAACCATTCCAGATGAAAATCTTAGAATTTCTTACTATTCTCAAATTAGCCAGCTAGAAAATTTTGCTCAAGCAAAACAAATTTATGAAAACATTTTGGCAGGATTTGGGGATGTTCCAATTGAAATTGTAAATTTAATGAAAATTGCCATAATCAAAAATACTTTGTCAAAACACAATGTAAAGCGTGTTTTAATTGATAATAAAAACTGTAAGTTGTTTTTGTATAAAGAGGAAAATATTTTAGATGATTTTTTAGCCAAACTTATTGAAAAGTCGGGCATAGGAGTATTAAAATTTGAAGCTTTGCCTATAATTGATTTTGTAATCGACAAAAATGTAATTGAAAAATGTAATTACATTTTAAATTTGTTGTTTGAAGATGATAAATTTGACTTTAAAGATTAAAATGCTTGATTTTGATTGCTTCATTTTGATATACTTTAAAAGTTAAATTGTGGAGTTTACATGAAAAAGAAGATTGCATTATTGCTTATGTGTTTAATTAGCTTGGCAAGTGTTTTGTCTGGCTGTACTTTATTTGAAAAAAATCTTGCTAAATATTACACTAAAACCGTTATTTCTATTGAATATCCAACAGGCGATAAAATTGATATTTCTAAAAAGGAATTAATTACCGCTTTTAATAATTATGGCTCAACTTTGGTTAGTCAGGGCTTAACCATGGAAGATGCTTTGGATAAAACCATGACCGCTCTTGTAAATCAAAAGGTGTTAATTAAAGATAGCGAAGACAAAATTACTCTTTCTAATTTAGACAGGAATAATCTTTGGGAAGAATCTTTATCTTCTATTAAAACCAATTTAGAAACTTTTGCTAAAGAGGTTAGAGAAAAGTGGGAGATTGAAAATCCTGATACAAAGCAAGAAGAAGAAAAGAGTAAGGTTGTTTATAACCCTTTTGAGAAAAAAGCAGAAGTTGTTTTGGAAAATGGAAATTATGTAATTAAGCTCATAGAAAATAATGAGGAAGAAGATGTTCCACTTATTTGCGACAAAACTGAAACTGATGAAATTTGTGATAATATTTATGATGTTATTATTTCTATGACAACTGCGGAAACCAATTCCACTGAAAATGAAAAATTGGAAGCAAAGGTATACAATGAGGCACTTAAAAAATATGTTAGAGCCTTGGTTATAAACGAAGATGGTCAAAAATTGTCGACCGATAGCGAAAGTGTTTTTAAAAGAGAAATTAAAAGAATATATGAAAATAAACTTGATTCTTTGAAAATTTCAAAAATGCAGGAATATATCAACGGAACAAGCAATCTTTCATCAATTACAGTTAGAGAGGTTTTAAATAAATACCGTTCCATGGTTTTGGAATCTTATACCAAATATATGGTTGCTCCTAGTCAATTTGATACAGATGTCTTAAATTCATATTCTTCTGTGAATTACATTCCAAATGATGAGTATTTCTTTGTGTCACATATTCTTTTAAAGTTTAATGATGAACAGAAAAATGAGTACTCAACCCTAGAAAGCCAGCTCAAAAAGGGTTTGATTTCACCAGCTTATTATGAAGAGAGGATGCTTGCCCTTCAAAATCAAATAACAGCCTCTGCTAGAGATTCTGAGGGAGCTTTTGGTGAGGATAAGAAAAATGCTAACGAGATTTTGACAGAGGTTAAATCTGCTTTAGAGGTTTGCTCTAGTGATGAGCAAAAGGCAGAAGCATTTAGAAATTTGTTATATAAATATAATCAAGACGATGGTGCACTAAATAGTGAATATCTATATATTGTTGGAACAGAAAATTCTGGAATGGTTGAATCTTTTACTGAGGCTTCAAGGAACCTACACAATGACGGCAATGGAAACTTTGGTGATGTTTCCGATCTTACCATGTCTGAACATGGTGTTCATATTGTGTTTTATGCAGGAAGTGTAAAAAATTTGTTCCAAGTAAATTCTGTTGATTCATTTTCTTTTGAAGAAAAAGATATCATTACACTTACTCAAACCTTATTAAATCCTTTGAATAATAAAACTGTTTTTGACAAGGTTTATGAACAACTTTCAAATCAGGCGACAAGTACCAACGAAGCGATGTATTTGAATGTTCTTAAAAGTGACTTAAAAATTACTAAATATACAAAGGCCTACAAAGATTTATTGGCCTAAACTTGACAACATGAAAGCTGTTTGCTAAACTTTATTAGAGTGAAGAAAAAGTTGTTGGCAAAACGAGTAAAAACTCAAAATAGGAAATTAAGAGCCTTTAAAACAAAAAAAGGCTCTCGTTTTGTTTATAAAAAAACTCCTAATCTTTCCTTAAAAGAGTTGCAGCAAAAACAATTGGAAAATGAAAAAATGCAACTTGATGAGGCAGAACAAGCGGTTGCAGGGCAAAAAACAAAAAAGAAAAAGATTACAAGCTTAATTACATTTTTAATAAACATTTTAGTTGTTGTTTTGGTGCTTTACATTCAATTAAAGCAAGATGATGTTTTATCATTTCAGCAACTTTTAAGTTTTAAAATAAATTATTGGTTTTTGGTGGTTGCTTTTGCACTATTTGCAGTAATGATGCTTTTTAAAAGTCTACGCGTTAACCTGCTCATCAAGCAAGAAACTAAACGTTCTAGGCCGTTTTTAAGTTATAAAGTTTGTGCTCTTGGGAGATATTATGATTGCATAACGCCTATGGCGACAGGTGGACAACCTTTTCAAGTGTATTACTTGAACAGAAGGGGGCTTCCAGCTTCTAGTGCTATTTCTGTTCCTCTAGCAAAGTACTTTATTTCTCAAATGTCATGGATTTTTATTTCCATTTTTTCAGTTATTTACTGTTTGGTCAATGGTTCTTTGGAAAATTCTAAAGTTGTATTGGTTATCAGTATAATTTGTTTTAGTTTAAATCTTATTTTGATTTCTACAATGATTTTGCTATCAGTAAGTAAAAAAATTGGAAAGATTTTGGTTGGTAAAATTTTAAGACTTCTAGAAAAAATGAAGTTGATAAAAAATTACGAAAAGCAATACAATAAGGTTATTAAAACGGTTGAAGATTATCAAACTTCAATGCGCAGTTTCGTAAAAAATAAAGGTCAGTTTTTTTTATTGTTCTTTATGTCGCTTTTTATAAATTTGCTCAATTATTCCATTCCATTTTTTATTCATAGCGCATTAGTTCAGTTTGAGCCAAGTTTATATTTTGACATCGTTATAAAAACAATTATGATTGAAGTTGCCGCAAGCTTAATTCCATTACCAGGTGGAACGGGAATGAGCGAATTCTCATTTACCGCTGTTTTTGCTTCAATTTTTATTGAAGGAACACTATTTTGGGCGCTTTTGATTTGGAGATTGCTTAGCTATTATATTTATATATTGCAAGGCTTTGGTGTCATAATTTATGATTATTTTATTGGCAATAAAAAATATAATTGGCAAAGAAAAAAATGGGAACTTGAAAACGAAAGTATTGATTTTAAAAACAAACAATTAGAAAAATACAAGAGAAAAAGAAAATCATATAGAAATTTTGTCAAATAATTTTTTAACTTTTTATTTAACAATAGCTTCAAAAACATGAAAAAAGGCAAAAATGTATTCAAAGCAAAATATTAAGTTTGTTGCAAAGAATCTTATCTTGCCTTTTTTCTTTGTTGAAAAGAATGTGTAGGTCAAAACATTGTGTAGATTTATCCTTGACAAAATATTATTATTTTCTTTTAACAAAAATCATTTGTAGATATAAAATTAAATGTTTTTTAAGCTTTTTTTATTTATTTTTCTATTTTAAATAATTTAATGCAATTATTTTAAAAATTAGTAAAGTAATATAATATTTAATTTATTACTTATTTATTTAATACATAAATATTTTTTGTTGGGAAAAATTAATTTAGAGGTGAATATGGAACAAATCCCAGCTTTTGAACATGAAAAAAAGGAAAAAGTTAAGAAATCTGGATATATAATTGCAATAATTATCTTAAGTGTTTTATTAGTAGTGTCTAATTTATTTATCTTTCTTGGTGTTTATTCGAGATTTAATTTACTTAATTTTGAGCCTGCTTTTGCACTGGGCGACACTATAACAATAAATTTGGAAGAAAATTCCTCTTCATCTTCCGGACTTAGTTTTGCCGGTTCATATTTGCAAGGAGTCAAGTATTTAGGGAAAACTAGTGTTAAAATGTCTAATTCTATCAACCCAGTTGTGTTGAGAAGCAAATTTTATACCATGATAGATAATGGGGGAATTTTAAACGTTACTCCAATTATTGATTCCAATTGGATAGTTGGTGAAGATGGGTATTACTATTATATTTTCAAATTAAATAAAGGAGAAAAGATAACCCTTTCAAATGGTTACATTCTTCCTAGCTTTAATGCAAACCAAGACAAGCTTTATGTTGTAAATATTGCTTGTGAAACGCTTACTGATAATCTAGATTATGCAACTATTTGGGCTACCGCACCTTCAGAGTGGTTGGATGTTTTAAGTAAAATGTCTTAATTTTTTTGACAAAATATGGCGCTTATTGTAATATTAAAACAAAAAGGGGTTATTATGGCAAATGAAGATAAAAAAATAAGTACAAAAGAAATACTTGAAACACTCAATAAAAATTTAGTTGTGAGTGAAAGAGAAAAAAAAGAACTTGAATTTGCTAGAATGGCTAATAATATTATTGAGGAACAAAATCAAATTTCAAAAAAGAAAAAACTCATTTTTGGCATTGTGTTAGGTGCTGTTTTAATGTTATTCTTGATTTTGGCACTTGCTTTGCCAAACGCAGGACAAACCAGCAAACTTTTTTTTAATTGATTTTAATGTTTTTAACTAGTTATGTTTTTGTTAAAAAATATTATCATTAAGAATTTATTTTGTAATTTAACTTGTTTAATTTAAGCTATTTTTAAGTTTAAATTAGAAATTTATTTAGTCTGTTCATAAACTATTATCAGAAGCTTTGTCTGAAAGGGCCTTTAGGCTCATTCAAGCAAACTGAAATTTATTAAATAGTGTTAATAGTCATATCAAAGATATAATGGCATTAACATGATTTGCGAATGAAACAAGCAAATCTACATTATTATTCTAAAATAAAAATTATTAGGAGGATTTATGAAGAAAAAAGTTTTATGGATTGTTTCTTGCATCTTACTAGTTCTTGTTGCAGGAGGGATTGGGTTTGGAGTTTGGTATAATAAAAAGATAAACTCTGATGTTGCAGAATCAACCGTTCAAGTTTCAGTCAATCCAAACGTTCAATTTGTTTTAAACGGAGCAAATAGGGTTATTGAGATCAACTATTTAAATCAAGACGGAGAAATTGTTTTACTTAATGCAAAAGTAAAAGGAAAAAAGGTAAATGATGCCGTTGACATTTTTATTAATGCATCTATAGAAGCTGGTTATATTGATGTTGACACGCTTGGTACAAAAGTGGAAATCTTTGTGCAAAATAAAGACTCTGAAAATGTTGAAAAGCTCCAAAATGAGCTTATTCAAACTATAAATAATGTTTTTGATGAAAATGGAATTGTTGCTGGGGCAGTGGCAAAAGCAAAAGATGATTTGATGGCAAAAGCACAAGAATTTGGGGTTAGTGTTGAAAAATACTCTCTTATGCTTCAAGCATCTGTTTTAGATACAACATTAAATATTTTAGATTTGAAGGAAAAAACAGAACAGGAGCTTCTTGAAATAATAAAATCTTCAATTTCAGACTATAAAAATATTGCGTTTTCTTTAAAAGATAGTTTTATAGAAAATATTCAAGCTCTAAAAAATAGATTTACAGAAATGTTTGAGCTAGACGAAGAGATACAATATTTAAAAGAAAGTATAAATAAATCTAACTTAACTGAAGATGCAAAAAAAGCTATTAATGCTCAAATTGACAGAAATCTAGAACAATATAATGCATTAAAAAAGCAATTTAATGAGGAATATGAAAAATTAATTGAAAAGTTTGAGGAAGATAGTCATACTTATATTTTAAGAAGCAAGGAAAAGTTTAACGAGTTAAAAGAATTAAATAGAACTAAAATTCAACAACATCTTCAAGAATATAAAAACAATAGGGATGAAGTTATACAAAACATAAAAGACTATAGAGATTCTTTAAAAACAGCTTAATAATTTTTAGTCTAATCAACGCTATGTGATGATGTTTTGCTTGTTTTACTCGTAAATTAGTTTTCTTTTATAAAATTTTTGCTAGGCAAGGGCATATAAATCGTTTTTTAAAATAAATGTGTTTTATCAAAACATTTTTGCTTAAATAAAATTAAAAAAAACTTCTATGTTGTTTTCATAGAAGTTTTTTAATGGCTTATTTATTTTGTTCTTGTTCGTTTTGTGTTAAATTTTGTTTTGCTTTGCCATTTAGTATTTTTGTAAAAGCAGTTTCACCTTTTTTGAAATTTTCGATATGAGAATTAATTTCACCAGTCACCTCGCTTAATTGAGCTAAAGTAGAATTGTCTTGTTCTTCTGATTTAGATTCTTTTAAGCTGGAAAGTAAATTTTGCATTTCTTTATCTTTAGATTTAACATTTTCTTTTTGAACTTCCAAAAAGCTTTTTTCTTTCTTTAGGTTTGATATTTTTTGGTTAGATTTGGCGATATCTTCTTGCTCAAGTAGGGTGGCATGCTCTTTTTCGCAAATGCTAATTTTATCATTACAATTATCAATTTTATTTTCCATGGTAGAAATAACTTTTTTGAGCTTGGCTTGTTTTGTTTGATAAAGATTTATAGACTTTTCTTTATCTTGAGCTTTTTTATCTTCCTGAGATTCGCTTTTTGACTCGTCTTTTTCCTCTTGTTTAGGAACCTCATTTTCTTCCGGTGTTTTTTCTTGTTGTTTGTTTTTTCTAGTTTTTGTTTTTTCTGTTTGTTTTTTCTGTTTGTTTTTGTTTTCTTCTTGCTTTTGTTCTTTTTTAGCTTGTTTTGTCTTTTGCTTTTCAAGTTTTTTTGCCTTTCTTTTTTCCTTAGCAGCCTGTTTTTTTTCTTTCGATTTAGATTTAATTTTCACTTTTGAAAGTTTGCCTTCAAAAGTATAAGTTAAACCGGTTGAGGCTAGAGCAGCAAAGGCTAATATTAATGGAAGTGTGGTTCCGCCACTAACAAGGGTAAAAACAAACATCAAAATGAAACTTAAAGAGATGAGCTTAGCTATAATTGAAAAGTCAAAGGTTTTTTCTTCATCAGCGCTTTCTTTTTCTTTTGAAGGTTTAGCGTTTGAGTCATTGGCATTTTCTTCAGCATTTGGATTTTTTTCTTCTTCTAAAATTTCTGTTTCCTCTATTTTTTGGTCTTGATTTAAAGAGTTGTCTTCAGGGGTGGAATCGTTAGAAGGGTTTGTTGTATGACTTCCTTCATAATTAGGATTTTCGATTTCTTCAGCTAAAGGATTGCCAAGTTCTTTATCCAATTCTTCCTGTGATAATTCATCAGCTGGTGGGGTGAATTTTAAGACTTCGTCAGGTGAAATAGATGAAGTTTCGGGTTGGTTAGGATTTATATTGATATCCTTAAGACTATCTTCATATTCTTGTTCGGTTGGATTTTGGTCTATCATAGAGTTTCCTTTTTCATTTTGTAAATTTAAATCAGTTTTTTGTGTTGCTTTTTTAGTAAATTCTTTTTCTTTTGACAATGCTTTTATGTTGACTAGTTGACCTAGTTTTGAACTATCTTGAATGTTAATTTGTTCATTTCCTCCAATTAACTTCCAAGCTTCATCTATATTTTCCTTAGAGAGCCCATCAATTGCAATTGCTTTTGTGCTTTTTGCATTTCCTATTCCTTTTGGACCAGGAAGGGAAATTGCGAGTAAAAATTTGTCATCTTTTGAAAATATATTTACATTCTCTGGTGAGAAGTCCATGAGCTTAGTTCCATTTACAACATAATATTTTGCCATGTTATTTTGTGTGTTATAAATTTTTGCAAGTTTTAAAGTTTTTTTGCCAATATTTATTTTTGAAGTTGTTATTTGTGTAAAAGATTCTTTAGCGAAAAGTTCATCTTCTTTCATTGAATCTATAAGATTAAAAAATTGTGAGGGGAGATTCTTAATTTCTGTGTGTTTATGCTCGCTAGAAAGAAGGGTGGAAAAATATATAGGCAATTCGATATCTGTTGGTTTGTCGTATTCAACTAGGGTTGAAAACGATTTGTCATAAGTTTTTTGTATGGATACAATATTTGAATCGAATTTTATTTTTGTAAAATTTTTATTTGAGGAAGAGTTTAATGTAATTTCAAGATTTTGTTTGCCATCGATTTTAAGTTTGTCGATGTCAAAAAGTAAATAATTCCCCTCTTTTTTATCAGCACTTTTTTCCAATAAGTCGTAAAGTTTGTTGCCTTTTCGAATTTCTAATCTATACTTTCCGTTTTCTAAATATTCCTCGTTGTCATTGTGTAAGTAGCTAATAAAACATCCGCTTCCAATTATAAATGAATCTGAAAGACCTAATTTGATTTTTTGGCTGGAAACTTGTTGTTTATTATCTAGTACTTTAATATCAATTCCAAATTCCAATGTAACATCCTCCTTTTATATTTTGCTATTATTATATTATATAATACCTGTTTTGTCAAGATCATATATCTTGAGTTTTTTTGCCAAATAATACGTTTATTTTGCATTTGTATAACAAAGTATAGATTTGCAATTGATTAAAAATTTAGGTGTTTATTTAAAAATTTTATCTAATTTTTTAATGATAAATTTTAATTCTTAAATTATTTATATCATTTTTTAAAATTATTAAGGTTTAATATAATTTTTTTAGTTATTATTTTTAAAATTTTATGTGAGATAAAAAAATCATTTATAAATTTCTAATTATATTTATTTTTTTAAAAAAATATCTATTTCAGTTATTTAATTTTAAAGATTTTACTTGTATTATAGAAATTTTGATACAATATTTTTTTTAATATTATATTTGACTTAAAACTTATTGAAATTGTATAATTAAATTACTAGTTTTTGAAGATACTAAAACAAAAAATCAATTTTTATTTTATTTTTTGTTAAAGAAAAAAATAAGGGTGTGGGATATGAGATTTTTTAAAATATTTTTAATTGCATTCTTTTCCTTGATTGGAGTGGTTGGCGTTGTTTTGGGTATTATGTATCTTGCTGGTTACTTTACCAAGCCAACCATTTATCCAGAGCAGATTTCTTTTAGCCAAGAAAGATATTTGGTGGATGAAGATTTTGAAATAAAGATTGAAACCTTGACGGAAGATGTTACCAAGCTGGATGTGACATTATCTTTTCCTTCACATCCTAACCAAAACGGAGAATACATAACTGATGGAATTATCACCTTGCCTAGATATGTTAAAATAGGTGAGGCTTTTACAGTCACTTTAAATAAAAGTTTGCAAAATCTTGGAGAGGAAACTCTTTCTTGGATTGTGGGTGGAATTTCCACCTTGGAAGCTAAGTGTGAAAATATTGAGGTGAGAAGTGTTCAGACAAAGGTGTACGTTGATGTTCCAGTACATTCTTTAAAAATGGGCGCAAAAATTGGTTTGTCTGATCAAACTGAAACTGACACATTTAATGTGGCTTCTAATTTTTGGACTGTGGCAGAATTTGTTCCTGCAAAAAGTAAATTTAAATTTAGTCAAGATGGTTCTGATGGGAATGAAGTTAAATGCAAAAGTATTTTCTTTTCCACCCTATCAAATAGCGTAGAAGAAGGAATAAAAGGTGACTTTGCCCAACAATATCATGCCTTGTTTGCAAACAATAATGTTTCTTTAAAGGCACAAAGCTTTGTTAAAACAAATGATGAAGAAGCTGCCTTTAAAGCAGTTGAAGGCTTTTCAGAAGAAATTGCAAAAGAAAATCTTTTGACAATGCTTGCAAATGCAGTTGCGGAGCAAAGAGGGGTTCAAACCGAAGTTTCTGTTAAAATTGCGGAATTGGTTGTTGGTGGATATAATGTGACGAATGTCAATCCTATACCTTCTGCTCTTAATGTTAAAAACAAAATTTTTGCAAATAAGGAAAATATTTTAGATGGTGAGTATAGCCTTGGCATAAATATTTTTGCAACTGATGGGGTTACTCCACTTCAAAGTGAGATGGAAAATATTGCTATTGGAGTGTTTGCCTCTACCGCAAATGGAATTGAGCCAGCTGATGCCTCTCTATTTAATATAGAGGGAGCTGAAGCTTTAGATGTGGAAATTTTGGGTAAAAACTACACAGTCTATAAGCCTTATGTTCAAATGTCAAATATAAATCATGCATATTGGAACTTTGCGGTTTTGGCGGAAGAAGTTAATTTAAAGATTTTCGTCGTGCTACTTGATGGAAGTTCTATTTCTAATTTATCTTTGACAGAAGCTAATTTGCCAAAATATAATTTGAATGTTGATGTTGCAAGTGTAATTTCTAATCAAATTTATTGGAAGGATGCAACTGAGCAAACAAGAAAGTTATATATTTATGACGCAGAAAATGAGGGTGACAAGGTTTATCAACAATTTGATTTAAAAACTCTAGATATTGTAGTTCCAATAGAAAATACTTATAAAGAGGTTAGGTATTTTGCCTACATTGAATATGCTACAGAAGACATAGATTTAAGAGATTATATAGTTACAACTGGTGGTGAAATAGTAAAAGAAGTTGCCTCAGGTCTTGAACTTAAATTATATGAAATTCCAAATGGTGTGCTTACGCCTAAAGACGATAAAGATTTTCCAGCTTCGGCAAAGATAAGGGTGGTTTTTGCAACAATTAAAACAGATTTAAATGGAGCAGCCATTTATGAAGATGGAACTTATGTTTTTGATAGAATCAGTTCGGTGTCTGCTCTTGGCACAACTCAAGCTTTGGAATTTGAAATTGTAAAAACTTTAAAGCAAATTGATTCTGAATTGGAAATAACTTACAATTCGAACATTAACTATTTTGATAGCAACACAAATACTATTGCATTTGTGCAAGGCACACAAGACGCATTTAAAGTTGGTTTGTCTGTTCCATCTAGTAAAAAAGATACCTTAATCAAAGAGTGGAACGAAGGCAAAATAAATTTGACTTTTAGTAATAATAAAAACCAAGAAGGTCTTTTGGGTTATAGTCATTTTGTTATTGATGGTAATGTTACAGATAATGATAATTGGGGAACTGTGGGTGACAATTTTGTAATCCGTATTCCAATTTCCATTTCAACAATAAACTATTTGGAAGGCGATTCTGGAGATAGGACATTCAAGGTTTTTGTGCAGTATCAACGTGGAAATCAACCAGCTTACACCAGCGAGGTGACAAAATTTGAACTGATTGGCTTTAGCGCTCAAAATCCTGATGATGTCACTTCGCAAGATAAATTAATTCCAACTAATTTAGAAGTTTATGACGGAAAAATTGCTTCCCTTAGTTTTGAAGAAAGTTTGAAAAATGCTGATGGAAATAGCGACAACAGGGTAATTCTTGTTGAAACAAATTTAGAAAAAGAAAAAAATGCGGTAACTCAAGAAGAAATAATCAATAATGGTATTTATACGGCAAGCAAAACTTCTAGTTATTCTATGAGTTATGGTAGTACTCCAGCAAAAGATTGGATATTTGAAGAAGACCTTAAGACAATTAAGGTTATTGCAAAAGACAAATATGGCAAACAAATTGTAAATAGAAGTTTTTGGGATGTTGTAAGTTCTAATCAAAACATAGTTGCAATTGAACAATCTACAAAAACCATGACATTTGTTAAAGCTAGTGATGAAATTGTTAAAATTAGTTTGAGCTCATCTAATGGTGTTGGCGGGAAAGTTATAAACGGTGATTTTTCATACTTTATAAAAGTTCAGACTGGTGGTGAGGTTCTTGGTGTTTATGTTAATAAAAATGGGACCACGAACTTTGAAACTGAATATGAAAACTATGAACAGATAGTTGGTGAAAATAAATTTAATAAAGTGAAAAACGAATCGTTTACCAAAACAAATTTAACAATTGAAATTGATGCAGTAAAAGATAAAACCATTAATTTATATGGCATATATCCATTATTAAAAATAATTTATGGATTGCCTTTAAATGATGAAACATATGAGCTTTATGACTTGAAAAATATATTGAGATTTTCAAAAGTGGATGAAATTTTTGAAGAGGCGAATGGATTTATAGAATTTAATTATGAAAAAGATTTGCAAGGAAACGATACTAGTTTTATAGAGTCAATTAATATCTTAAAAGATTTTGGCAAGATTGGATATTTGAATCTAAATGTTACTAGCAATGTGGGCTTTAGCATTGTTCTTAATATTGTTTTAAAACCTACTTTTGAAGTTTCAGTTTCTGATTACTTAGCAAGTGGTGCACTTTCTTCTAGTGATAGTGGTATTACCTATGTTGGGGTTTTTGCCCAAAATGAAATTACTTTTAACTTTTATTCATTGAAAGCAATATCTGCTACAACCGAAGTTATTCCAATTATCTATTTAAGAGATAACAATGATAATGAAAGTGTTATAACAAAAGTTAGCAATGGTTATTATTTGTTTGGAGTAGATGCATTACAAACTGATAAGATTAAGTTAAGTGATTTGTTTAAATTCAACAATGATACTAACAGATATGAATTTTCATTAAAAGTTAGTTTAGATGACGTTGCCGGATTTGTAAACAAGGAACTTATATTTGTTTTGGATAGCGGAAATTCTCAAGTAGATAATGATTATCAACCATCTCCATATGATTTTTCACAGAGTTTATATGTGAGAATCAACCCTAATATTAAGGCTGAAATAAGCAATGAATTTACTGGTGATAGAGTAGGCGATAATGAAATTACTATAACAACTAATAGTCAAGTTGTTTCAAATGTATTATCAAATAATGTATCCACATCTAGTATAATATCTGTTGAAAGATTGGTAGGAAATGCAGATTTGGACTTGGATTTTACTAAATCTAATTATGTTACTAGTTTTATTAGTGATGAAAGAGGTAATGAGAAAATTCATGAGTACTTTGTTTTAGAAAATAACAAGTTGCAAATCAGAAGCGGAAAACTTTTACAAGGTGTTCAAACCGTTTATATTACAGTAAAACATGTTGTAGATGGTGAAGATTATATTGTTAAAACATTTAAAATTAATATTAAAGCGGATATAAAAGAAAATTCTGATTCTCAGTTTATAACATACGAAGGAACTAGATATTTACAATTACTTGCTGGCAGAAAATATTTGTTTGAAGAATTAAAGCAATTTTTCAAGTCTAGCGATGATGATACCGTTATTTCTGTTTCTTTTGCATCGAAATATGTAAATTCTAAGGTGAATTATAACATTAATTCAAGCGGTTTGGGTGAAATTGATATATTTGCTAGTTCTCTAATTTTAAGTGATAGTTTGGAAATAGAAGTTAACATTGAAGGTGTAGGAAAGGTTGTTTATCCGGTTATTATCATGCCTAAACTTGCTCCATTGGTAAAATATGAAGAGGGTGTCACTTCAGATTTTGAAGACTTTGAAAGAGGGGAAAGGAATGAAAAGGCGAATTTTGACCTTAAAAATTTGCTCTCTATTGAATATTTAGTTGCAAACGATGTTTATGATGTAATTTCAGATGCTGAAACAGATGTGAATATTAAGGCAACTAGTCAAAAAATCAATGGCTTATATATCGATGACAATGATAATGCTACATTTTCGTTGCGTGATGGAAATGGTGGATATAGCCCTATAAATTGTGCTAGTATTTCACAAGATGGAGTTTTGACAACTTATGCTACTGGTGAAGATAATTATATAATTGTTGTTGTTTCTGTTAAAGGATTTGAATTTTACTATAGACTTAGAATTAAAGCTAGTTTGACTCTTGAAACCTATTATCCTTTTGCACAAGACGCAGAATATGTTTTATTTAGAACAAGTGATATGTCAAAGACAATTAATTTGACGGCTGACTTTGAACCAGAGATTCCTGTTACAGGTCAAAAGGGAAGTTGGACTAATGCAAGCAAAAATGAATATATCTTTAATAGATTTATTCTGCTTTCAAATGGAAAGGAATTGTTTGATAACTATGAAATAGAAAATATAGTAGTTAAAAATATTACTTTGGGCTATTTCAAAGATTCACAAGGTAATAGACTAGAAGGACAACCAATAGACCCTGCTAATTATTCTAACTATGCTTTTATTGAAAAATACGATGATACAATTAATTTAACACTTAAAAATATGGGAAATTATGTTGTTGAGCTTGAAATTGCAACTGATAATAAGGCGAAAGCGATTTATTACATTGCAGTTGAGCAAAGCAATAAGGTGTATACCCTCGTTAAGGGTGATGGCGGCGACATTTCTAACATGCAAGAGATTCCAAATGATGAAGTTTTAGAAATTGAATCACCTTTGAAAGATGGCACTACTCCTGATGATTCTCTTACTAAGTGGTTTTTAAAATTAAATAGTGGTTCAGTTGTTTCCGATGTCACAAAAGAGCTTAATTATCACATTCCAAATTCAACATATTTTACCTTGTCTGATAAGATTATTTCTGCTAGTTATAGTGTAAATGATGTCTATTCTGAACTTATTGCTTACACTAAATATGGAATTCTAAGAAAAATTCCATTGACATTAAAATCAAAGATTGGTGTTTATGATAAATTGGAAGCTGACAATAATAATTATGTAGTTGTTTCTTCAAAAGAAGTTGTGAGTGCACAAGAGATAAATTTGAATGATATTATTGCATTTTATGAAGAAAATGATGGTAATTATCAGGAAAAGACCATTACTTGGAAGAGTATTGAGTTTAATGGACAAGATTCATTTGAATATATAGAAAATGATTTTGGTAACAATTTAAACCAAATAACCCCTAAAATGACAATTTTACCACTGATAAGTGATGTTGATGTTACTTTAAATTGTGTGATAATTATTGATGGACAAGAATTCTATTTTGATTTTATCTTGAATTTAATGACTGCATTTGGTTCCAAGAGTGGAAATCAACTTGCACCAAATGTGCTTGGACAAGTTTACGCTACAAAACAAAAAAATGTAAATATTTTTGGAGAAGTGTTTGATAGCTTTGGAAACGAATTAAATTTTGGAGTTGATGCTTTGTCAAACAAAATTTTAGCTGCCTTAGGAGAAAACAATTTTGAACTTAAATATACATTTTTAACCGGTGGTAATTATTGCTTAGTAAGCGAAGTTGTAAATAATTCAATCATTTTTGACACAAAACCTACCTCTCAAGATGTAGATGTTTTAATCAAGTTTGAATTGGTATTTGGCGACTATTATAGTTTGATTTCATATTGCAGTTTTGCAATATTACCAGAAGTTAATGTTAGTGTTAATTATCCAGCGCCTAATGGGGAAAAGCTTTTATTTGAGAGTTTGCATTTTGAATCTGGATTTAGGCTCACAGAACCAGCTGAATTTCAAGCTATTGAAAGGGTTGTAATTGAAGAATTTGAAGACGTTTCTGTTGATAATAAATATATAAAATATATTATTAAAGAGGGAAATATCAATCTCATAGGTGGGGAGAATTTAGGTGATGAAAAATTTGCTTTAGATTCCTCTTTCAACTTTAATTTTGATGGACTTTCAAGTAGTTTTGCACTTATTGATTTTGAAATATATGTAAATGATATTGTCAGAAATGTGTATTCACTAAAAGTTTATAAAGACATTTCAGAAATTTATAGTGTTTCTATTAATACCATCAATCAAATGGATGGAAATAATGAAATATTTTATGTGGTAGAGGATAGAAAAGATATTTTTAATGGTATTCAAGCCTTGAGATTTACTCTTAATAATACTGTTAACATTTTATCTAATCAAACCCAAATTGAGATATATCTATTAGACAATTCAAAATATATAAAAATTACAGATTTTATTTTAACTAGTTCTGACCGTGGTCAAACAAAAACCATAAAATTAAATTCAGGAGAAAATCTTGAAAAACTGACCTTGGACAACATACGTTTTAAGGTGGCTGATAGTGATTTCTTGACCCTTTCTCAAATGTCGCAAGGCAATTATCCATATTTTGCAACAACTTCTACTGGAAAAATTGATTTTGAATTGCTTCAAAGGATTGCTGTTAAATATTTAGGATATGAAATTGTTGATACAGAGTTCTTAAGGAATATCAAGGTTCAAACAAGTCATGCCGAAACCGGTTTTGAAGAAGCTGCTCTTCCTCTTAAGGACTTTAAGCTTAGTTATGCCTATCTTGGAGGAGATGTACTTGCTAGAGATGGAAATGTTGTCAAAATTTCTTATGGAAACAATGGTAATCTGGGAACTTATACCTATGATATCAGAGTTAATATCAAAAAAGGCTATGAAGAAGATTTCTATGATATTTATGTTGGGCAGGAAGTAGATAGACTCCTTTCTAAATTATCTATTACAAAACGAGATGGAACCCAGTTTGTTAAGTATAATAATGACAACAGTGCGGTTGTTGATGATTTGGTTTTAAATTCAAATTATAAGTTTAACATGAATTTGTTGCAAAGAAATGAGTTTGGAAGATATAACTATTTTGATGCTCAAACTGGAAAAGCCGGTGATGCTTATAAAATAGATTTATCGAATGAAACAGAGCCTCTTTACATCTCTTCGGTGAGTGCACTGGGTTCCTCAATCTATTATGATTTTAAAATGCTTGCTCATGGTGCACCAAATGATGGGCTTGTTGCAACACTTAGATTTGTAATTGATGTAAAAGATAGGTCTGAACTTGAATTTGATGATAAAAATGGTGATAATGAAGCTGAAATATTACTTAATAATGCTAAAAATGGAATTGTTCGTTTGATTTTTGAACAAGATGTAAAAATTTTGCCTGATTGGCAGTTTAGATTTTTAAACATTGATGGCAGTGAAAATAGTGTAAACTCACCGCAAATTATAGGACAAGATATTTTTGGAACTAATGCGGAGTATAACTTGCTTCTTGTTGATAATGTTAACACTAATAATACAAAAATATTTGCTTATCACACCCAAAGTTCTGCTCTTGTAAATGAGGCTTTATCACTTTCCTATAAAGTTGATGCGAAATATTCTGAGTTTGTTTCAGTGAATAAAACCTCTACTTCGGTCATTGCTAAAATTAAAAATTCTGATTTTGCAGTTAGAAATTTTGCTATTGAAGTTTCAGATGTTTATGGTTATACAAAATCTTATTTCATTCAAGTTGAGCCTTCAGACAAGTTAATTTTTAATAAATTTACAGGAAATGTTAATTTTTACGAGGGTGATAGCCTTGCAATAAAACTTAGTGACATGAGTGATGAGGCTGAACATTATATTGAATTAAACAAGACAAGTTTTGCTGAAGACTATAACCTATCTTTAGAACTATTTAAGGTGGACGGAATAAAACTTACAAATGGTTTAAGCGATGAAACTAAGGGCGGAATTGGAAGAAAATTTTATTTCAATTATCTAGATTCACAAGTTTTCTCTTCTGTTACAAATACAGTGAGTGTTTATCTACAACTATCTTTTACTAAAAATAATAGCAATGAAACCTATGTTGTTAAAACCAGTAACTTCATTTTGTGTAAAAGATATGTTATTGCTACGTCAGACTTGAATGTAAGAGATAACGTTGAGTTTAATTTGATAAATCATCTAGAAGTTAAAGACTTGAAAGAAAATGTAAATGTTGCAAATCCAGTTTTAAAACCAGAAATGACCTTAGTTTCTCAAAATGTTGGAGAAAAAATTACAGTAAAGGCATTATATAACAATCAGACAAGTACGCAAGAAATTGTTGTTAATGAACCTTATTTGATGTTAAGTGATATATTTACAAATATTTCTGATTTGCAAAAATGTAATTTCATAATTACAAAAATTGAAAATGATTTTGGTATTTTTGAAATTGTGAATTCCAGATTGTATGTTAGAAACGTTGAAACTAAGGACAAATCTTTTGTTGTGCATTTGTCTAATGGCTTGAGATATTTGTCTGTTAAACTTACTGCAGATAGTGCAGATAATGGAAAATACAAGAGTGAATATTTCAATCTAGAATTTGCTAATATGGGAATTATAGGCATTGAAGAAAGTGGTATTGTTGCTAATGTAAATAAAAATGTAGATGAATCTGAATTTACGTTTGAAATAAGCACCTTAATTTCAGGTTTAGAATATAAGCTTGTTAATAGTAATTCTACAGGTATTGGTGAGGAAGGACAAAATATATATGTAAGAACAGAGACTATTTCAGGACTGGTTAATATTGTATTATATAATGAAAATAATGTTAACATAGGAAGTGTTTCTAATAATTCAATTGCTCTTCCTAATGATAATGGTCAAATTTGGGAAATTGCATCTAGAAGTGGCTCGGCGCATGTAGATTATTCATTTAATATTGATAAACGAATAGAGATAGTGACCATAGACGATGGAAAATCACCACATGAAACTATTAAAATTAATTTTACTGGCCAAAACAAATCTATAGACGTTGAGTTGAACAAAAATGGTTTGCAAACCTTTTCAATGTTGAAAGAGTTGGGGGAAAGCAATTATGAGCTTGCTGATGAGGCTATTTCAAACCAAGATTTGGCTAATGCCAAGGGTATGACCTATTACAACGATACTCTTTCCATTCAAACCACTCCGGGTTCTGCTGGTGGAGGAAATAACTTGAATTTCACCTTGACAAGAAATAGAGCCGGAGTTATCACTGAAAGACAATTAACGGTTCAAATAGCCGGATATACTAAAACCAGCAACTTTGGCTTATCAAATTTATTTGGTGAAATGATTGAAGAAGGTGATGAGTACACATTAAACCTAATTGGAATAACGGGTGTAAGCATACCTAAAAATATCGTTGTTACTTGGCCTAATTCAAGTAGTCCTATTATAATTGAATCTCAAAATTCTGAAGGATACTTAGAGGCAGAATATTCTAACTATATTGTTTCATTTGAAGAAATAAAATTGGAAGATGGAAAAGAGAATATAAAAATAGATTCTCAAGGTATTTATGATGCTTATGCAAGCTCTAGTAAAAAATTGGATGTTACAAAATATTATTTATTAGAATATAGAGGTGCAAAATATTTGGCAAATCCTACCTTTAAGGTGTCTCCTTTCTTCTTTGAATTAAGAACTAATTCCGGACTTGATCAGGTGATAATAAACGAATATTCTAAAACAGAAGAGAATGGGAAAGCGGTTTACATGGCATCTTTAGATTCTTGGGGACGTGAAATTTTCTTCCTAGACGGCAATTATAAAACCATCAAAGAAAATGGCTCAATTATCTATTTAAATCAAAAACAACCTATAATTAAAATTACTCTCGATAGTTCACAAGGCGGTTCTGGAGCGGGACGAATTGATGAGAATAATAACCTTGTTGCAGATGCTGGAATCAACTTGGAAACACAATATTTCACAGCGGTTGTTTCTGTAGCTTTGAATGGGAAAGAAGGTGGTGAAGAATGGCTTAAAATTGGAAGTATAAGACTCTATTTTAACTCAAAATCTACCTATTTCCTGCCTAATAACAACCAAAGTTCTTACACTGTTTTTACCTCTTCGAAAGCGGATGATAGTGATGAACTTTATTTGAGATTTATTAAATATAAAGAAGATTCTCCTGCGGTTACTATTTCACCTATTTCTTTATTTGCTGGACATAGTTTAAACGTTGAGAATGCAGGAGTGACTTCTAGTAATTTAAGCAATTATTATTTGCCTGAAACGGGAAAATTTAGAGTTTCGCACTTTTTATCAAATGATTTATATGTAGACTTTAATATTACTTCCACAGTTTTGACTTCAGAAGAGCAAGGTGCTAATAGACCAGTGGTTATGGGCGGAGTTAAAGCTGGAGAAACTGTTAATTTGACAGGATACTATAATTCAATGAAGTATGTTGGTACTTTTACAAATAATTCTTCTTCAGCCTTATTTACTAACATAAAACTTTCCGATTTTTCATGGGAAAAGTTTTCTAGTGACAATATAAGTTTAGAAATAGATAATGGTTATGAAAATTGTGAAAGTTTTGTTAGTGTTAAGTCATATGTTTATGTTGCTTTTGCGAAACTTAATTTGAGTGAGGCATTACAATCACATAATTTATCATTCTATGACGGCGGGCAAGGCAACCCAGATTCTGGGGCAAACTCTTACTTTAATTTAGGCGAGGTTATCAGAATTAGAAAAGTTGAGGTTGATGACGGCTTAAATTCAGTTGAAGTTGATTCCGCAAGTGGAGGAACTTATTATTTAATTTCTCAAGTTGACATTGAAGATAGTGTTACTAAATATGACTATTCAAAGATATATTCTGTTGAGGAACTTAATTTAAATAATTTTAGTAAGTTTAATGTCGATTTAACCGGAGATAAGGAAAAAAATTATGATTTAATCATTGTTCAAAAAAAGAATAAACTAGCCATAGATGAAATATACACAAATAAATTAAATGGAAACTACTTATATCAGGTGGGTTATAATCAAGGAAATGATTTTGATTGTCGTTTGGAAATAATGATGTCAAATAATCTTCAAGGGTTTAATAAATTACAGTTGAATGATTTTTATTTTGTTAATCCGTATGCTCAAGTGCTTGAAGATAAGATGCCTGCTTTAATAATTACTAAGGATGCTTTGGCAAACGGTTGCACTGTTAATAATACGGTTGTAAATATTGATGCAGATGGTGTCAAAAGTTACAACTACTTTGAAGGTGAGCTAAATAATTCAGGCAATAATGTTGACTATAATGACAATATTAAAGTTATTTTATATGGTGATATTAACACAACCGGAAAACTTGTTTGGCATGAAAAAATTGGTGTTTTGCCTTTAGGGATAGTTTATTATAGTGTGAGTAATGATGACAAACAAGAAAATTTAGTTGGAAATGAAATTGCCGGCCTTGAAAACGGTGACCTTGTTACAAGGGTTTGGGATGGCACTTTTGATTATCTCATAGGAAGTATTACAGACTTCATGTATTTTGAATACAATGGAAATAAAGTATACATTAAAACAAGGCAAGAAGATACAAACAAATTATTTGTTAATGGGAAGTTTTTAGTAGGTGAGCTATATAAAGATAATGCTAACTATAAATTTATTGATTATACTAAATTTGAAAAAGACTCACTTGGAAATATTTTATTTCCATCAAACCAAAATGGAATTTCAGTGTTCTTAAATGATTCTAGCTTTGGGTTTTATGAGATTAAAAATTTGGAACAACATATAGCTTTTATAGATTATTCATTAAATTCGAATCCAAACATATTCAATGTTTTGAATGAAAATATAATTTTCAGTAGTAATATATCTTATTCTCCAGTAAGCTTTGATTCACTTAATTGGAAGGTCACTGAAAATGGTTATTATATGGTTTCAAATGCGGATAGAGATGAGTTTAAAGTAGTCAAGGTTGACGAAGAACTAAATATTAACATTTTTGAACTTTTTAATTTACAGTTTATTGGCGATTGGGAATATCAAATTCAAAAGATTTCAAACATGGTTTACAATTTAAGCATTCCAAATACCACCGTAAATGAATTTTTCCCGACCTATGTTGATGGCCCTCAAAAAGTATTAAATTTAAAGCTTGTTTGCGGAAGTCAGGAAATTATTGTTCAACATTTAATAAGTTTAGAAGAATTGATTGATGATTGTTATGTTATTGAAATTCCGTTAGAAAATTATCTTTTAAATTTTGATGCTCCATCATTTTCAATTTCACAAGTTGATGAAATAGGAGAGGAGGTAGATGAACCTATTTTTGAAAAACTTGAAAATATTTCTTTGATTTAAATTAAATTTATTTATAATGCTTTAGAATTAATTTTCTAAGGCATTTTTATTTTTTTGTAAATTTTAGGTGAGAAGTTTTCTTAAGTGCTTTTAATAATTTTTGATAAATTCTCACTGAAAAATTAGATGCTATTAATATTTAAGATTCAAGTATATATTTTGAAAACAAAAGCAAAATATAAATATGATTTGGCTAATTATAACACTAAGTGTATTGCTTGTTAATTTATTTTTGATTTGTTTGATGGTACTTTTTGAACGCAAGAAGCCGGAGTTTATCTTGTTTTGGCTTTTTGTTTTAGTATTTTTACCTATTTTAGGTTTTTTAATATATCTAGTGCTTGGAACTACTTTAAGACGAAAAATTAGAAAACAAATTAAAAATAAACAAATTTCAGACCAAAAATATTTTGTGTATCAAAATAAAAAACTAGAAAAAGATTTGCCGGATGATATTTATGATTTTGTGCAATTTTTAAATCATTATGGAGCTGGTAATTGTGCGGACAATTCACTGATGTCTTTTTATACAACTTCTTATAGCAAAATTCAACAATTAAAAAAAGATATTAAAAATGCTAAGAAAACTATCAATATTGAGTATTATATTTTTAAAAAAGATAAAATAGGTCGCGAAATTTTGGCGCTTTTATGTAAAAAAGCGACAGAAGGTGTTAAAGTTAAACTTATTTATGATGCCGTAGGATCAATTTCAACACCTAAAAGTTTTTTTAAAAAACTATCGAAGGCTGGAGGAGATATCGTTGCATATTTTCCGTCTGCTTTGGGAATTAAGTTTTTAAATACAAAGTTTAATTACAGGAACCACAGAAAGATTGTGGTTATAGATGGAAGAATAGCCTATACTGGTGGAATGAATATTTGTTTAGATGAGGTTAAAAATAAGCAAATTAGACCTTGGAGAGATTTACATGTTAGGATTGAAGGCAATTCAGCTTCATTATATCAAAATATATTTTTAAGCGATTATAGATATTGTGTAAACGACAAATCGTTGCCATCAACATATATTTATGATGAAGATTATTATCCAATCTTACCTAAAACAAATTCAAACTTTGTTAGTGTTGTGGCGAGTGGACCAGATAAAAGATTGCAATCTATTAAAGAGATAATGATAAAAATGATATACACTGCAAAAAAATCAATCTTAATTCAAACCCCATATTTTGTTCCAGATGACACATTTTTGACCGCTTTGCGTCAGGCGAGTTTTAATGGGGTAAAAGTTGCAATTATGTTGCCACTTAAACCTGATAGAAAAATGATGCAACAAATGGCGTTTAGTTATGCAAATGAGCTCATTGATTTTAAAATAGATTTTTATCTGTATGATGGCTTTATGCATTCTAAATTGATTATGATAGACGACAAACTTGCAATGTTGGGTTCATGTAATATGGACAATCGCTCTTTTTCATTAAATTTTGAGGTGAACACAATTTTTTATGATGAAAATAATCTGTCATCTTTGAAAAAAATTTATGATGATGATATGAAACATTGTTTCAAAGCTCATAAATCATATTTAAGACACAATATGCCAAAATCAAAAGTGGGCAGAGCTTTTTTAAGATTAATTTCTCCATTGCTTTAATACTTATGTAGATTCTATCAAATATTATCTTTACTTCATGAATTTATAACTTTAGTAAAATCATAGTTTGATGTAAAGAAAAGTTTGAAAAACTAGCTATAAAGTTAATAAGTCTTTATGACTTATTTAGGCTTAAGACAAAGGTCGCGATCATGCTTGCTGTAAAATTCCCCAAAAGGTCATTTAGGACAACTAAACTTCTTTGTGGCATTTTTTTAGCCTTGCCTCGCTCCTTTCTCTTCAGTCTGATTTTTTTTGTCCACACTCTAAATAAGTGCTTATGACTTTTTTTGAAATTGTTTAAAGTGCAAATTTTGCATAAGCTTCTCGACTAAAACAGTCTTATTTTAATCAAACACAGCTTTAAAATTATAGTATAAAAGAAGTATTTTTTAATGATACAAAGATTTATTAAATTTCAAACATATTTAAATTCTTTTTGCATTTTTTAGGTCTAAGTAATTTTGAAAATTTAATAGTTGATTTTTTAATGTTTTTTTATATCGGCGACATATTTCGACATAATACGACAAAATAAGCCACAATACTACATTTTTGTACAAAATTATACCATTTTGTACAAATATAAAAAAAAGTTGGCATACTAATATTGACACTGGAAAAATCGTCATTTATAATCATTTTGATTACAAATTAAAGGGAGTATATTAATGATGTTTGATTGGGCAAAAACTGTTTTATCAGTTTATAGATATTTGGAAAGGGTGGCTAATGCAATTGATAAAATTGTTTTGAAGAGAGCCGATAGTGCTTGTTACTATTATGGTGATTTTTATGATTTTAATAACATACATAAAATAACTGACAGCATATTGGAACTTACAGAAAGAAAAATTCGTTTAATAAATTTGAAATTAATTTGTGAACAAGCTCTTGAGAACATGGACCCTTTTTTGGCAAGACTACTAATTTCAATTTACATTGATAACAGAAAATGTCAAGATTCTGCAAAAGAAATGAATATTTCTATTCGTTCTTATTTTAGGAAGAGTAAACAAGCTATTTCTGGTTTTGCTTCTGCTCTTAATAAATTGGGCTTTAATGACAAATATTTCGAAAAGATGCTTAAAGATGAAACTTGGATTTTAAATTTAAAGGATAAGCTAAAGAACAAAGACGAAGATTTTCAAATGGATAAGAAATATTTTAAATTTATTTTTGATGACTACACAAGAACTAGTTATAATCATCAAATTCATAGTAGTCAGATTTTCTAAGCTTTTTAATTTTCTTTTTCTTTTTTCTAGATTCTATAGCAGTGATTTTTGTTGGTTTGAATAAAAGGTAAACTATTAACAGACAGGGAAGACATACTAGGGCAATTATAACTATTTGAGCTGGTTTTGAAAGGGTACTCAGTTTATCTGTATTGTTTGATGTTTCTTTACTTGGTTGGTCAAAAATGGGTGCATCTGTGATATCCAATTGCTCTGTGTTTGGAGGTATTTCTTTTAGCATATCGCAAAATACAGAATAGACATATCCGCAAAATTGTTCCTCGTTGGTTATATATTTGCAATAGTACCACAAATCTCCTTTATTTGAGATTGCCTCTTCTCCAAAGACTTTTCCATAGTATATGAGGTTGTTTTCAAGATAGGGAATGGTTGTTATTATATTATAAGGACCTTCACTTTCATGTGGGCTGGTGCGAAGATGTAAACCAGAAGGTGCAAAAACTCTAAAATTCGTGTTTGTTGGATATGGTGTGAGTGGGGTGCCACTTACAAATGTAAGGTTTTCGCTTTTTATGTAGCCTTCTACATCCATATATTTTACATGGTAAAAACCCTTGTTTTCTGGTTCTAGAAGTTCCACAAAATAGGATGGCTCTATGTAAAACATGACATTTTCATTTGATATAATTGGTTGGAAATAAATTGGGACATTAGACTTTGTTATTCTTGCATAGTTTATTGTTTTTGCATAAACTATGCCATTTGACAAAAAAAGTGGCAATGAGAAAAATATGCTTATTAATATTAGAGAAAACAGCTTTTTCATTTGCTTTAATTATAAAGCTTGAAGCTGATTTTTTGCTTGAAAATACTTGTCTAATTTTGAAAAATTTGAACTATTTAAGGAGAACATTTTGAATCAAAAACAATTAATTGAAAGAATTTTAAAAATTGAAAATGAACTTATAATTAGAGATGCAAACGATAAGCTAAAAGATTATAACACTGGAGAACTTGTTCATAAAAAACAATTGGAATTCCATAAATGCACAAAACGTAATCGTTGGGTTTTTGGAGGGAATAGAACGGGCAAAACGGAATGTGGTGCCGTGGAGGCAATCTATCTTGCTCGTGGCATTCACCCTTTTAAACAAAACTTGAAAAGTTGCAGTGGTTGGGTTGTTTCTCTTTCTAGACAGGTTCAAAGAGATGTTGCGCAAAGTAAAATTTTAAATTACCTAAACCCAGAATGGATTGTTGACGTGGTTATGAGTGAGGGAAAAAAGTCAAGCGCCGATGGCGGAGTAATAGATTATATTTTAATTAAAAATGTGTTTGGTAACATTAGTAAAATTGGGTTTAAAAGTTGCGACCAGGGACGGGAAAAATTTCAAGGCACATCTTTAGATTTTGTTTGGTTTGATGAGGAACCACCCTATGATATTTACATTGAATGTAAAATGAGGGTGCTTGATAGATGTGGTGAGGTTTTTGGTACCATGACTCCTCTTAAGGGTCTTACATGGGTATATAATGAAATTTTTTTAAATGAAAATAATGATGATGAAGTTTGGTATCAATTTATGAGTTGGAAAGACAATCCCTTTCTAAAAACCGAAGAGATACAAAAACTTATGGGAACGTTATCTCATGAAGAACTTGAAAGTCGTTGCGATGGAAAATTTTTGACTAGTGGCGGAGGAGTTTATAATGAATTTGATGAAAATATCCATGTGATTGAACCTTTTGATGTTCCAAAGTGTTGGTATGACAACATTTCTATCGACCCGGGTTTGAATAATCCGCTTTCTGCGCATTGGTATGCGGTTGACTTTGATGGCAATGTTTATGTTATAAGAGAACATTATGAGGCCAAAAAAGACGTGATTTATCATTCTAATCAAATTAAAAGAATCTGCAAGGAGTTGGACTGGCCGGTTTCATCTAATGGGATGTATTCCTCTTTAATAGACTCAGCTGCCACGCAAAGAACTTTGGCAAGTAGTAAAAGCGTTGTTGAGTTATTTTACGACAATGGAATTTTGGTTAATCCCAATGTAAACAAGGATTTGTTTAGCGGAATTTCAAGAGTAAAGAGTTTTTTAAAAGACGCAAATGGCAATGCTAAACTTTTTATTTTTAAAAATTGTGTAAATTTAATTAGAGAAATAAAGGGGTACTTTTGGGGAAATAATGATGCGCCTATAAAAAAAGATGACCATGCCTTGGATGAACTGCGTTATTATATTATGAACAAACCGGAATCAAAAACTGTTAAATTTGAAAAAAATTTAATACAAAAAGACAAAGAAAAACTAATTAAAAAACTAAAAAACAATAGAAGAATCAGAATTTGAAATCTTTTATATTAAATAATCTTAATTTTAAATATATCTATTAAAAACTATTTTTAGTTGCCATTGTTTTAAGAGGGTTAAATTTTATCAAAAAATTAATTAATTTTTATTTAAATTTATTTTTAAATACCATAAATTAAAAATAATTTAGTTTTTTGAATAAGATTAAATATTTTGTAAGTTTTAATATATTAAACACGATAACAATTCTTTTGGAATTTATTTGTTTTTTTTGCAAAAAATATGATATGATAAATTTAGTAAAATTAATAATTTATTCTATTTATTTTTAGGAGATAAAATGAAAAATTCCAAGTTATTTGTTTGTTGCATATTTGTTTTGGCTTGTGTTTTGTTTTGTATGCCAAATTTTAGCAAACAAGTTTTTGCTGAAACAGAACAAATTGTTGAAATTAACATACAAACGACTGAAGATTTAAATAAAATAGGCAAGGATGCTAGTTTTCCATTATCAAATGTAAAATATATTTTGCAAAGTGATATTGATTTTGAAAGTGTTGATTTTGAACCAATCGGTGAGTTTAGTGGCACATTTGATGGAAATGGATATATAATAAAAAATTTAGATATAAAATCAGATGGTTATGAACTGGGTTTGTTTTCATCTACTAAAAATGCAACAATTAAAAATTTGGCAATAGAAAATTTGTCTATTGTGAAGAAAAATGTTTTGCCAGACGTTGCAAATGCAAAAGTTGCTCTTTACGCTGGAGGCTTTGCCGGCAAAATGGAAAATACTATTATCGAAAATTGTTATGTGTCATTTAAACAGGATGAAATATTTAATGAACTGACTGGAACCACAACCTTTTATTTTGGTGGACTTGCTGGTGAAATGACTTTGGGATGTTTTGTTAATAATTGTTTTTCAAATGTAAATATGACGATATCTCAAACAGGTTCACAAAATTCAAGCATTGTAGCCGGTGGTTTGTGTGGTAACTTTGTTTCTTCTAGTTTTATTAACTGTTTTTCTTATGGCAATTTGAATTGTGCGCAAAATCCTGATGAGAGCATAGAAGGTAGTGCGGAAACTAATCTGGGTGGAATTGCGGGATTTGTGTCTGGATTTAACACAAAAATTATCAATACTTATTTTTCTGGGAATTTGTTGACCACTAATACAGCCGTGACCCCACTTTCATTTGTTGGTGGAACGGTTGGGAAAATAACCAGTATTGCTTCATTAACTCCTAAATCAGGTAACATTGATTTTTGTTATGCTTTTGTAGGAAATGACTTAGCTCTTTTAAACTTTGGAGCAGAAAATAGTTACTCACTCGAAGGTTTACAAATTAAAACCTTACAACAACAAAATTTAGCCCTCTTTGAAAATGTAAACTCTTGGTCTGAGTTTGAACCTTGGGATTTTAAATACACTTTTACCTCACATTTAGATGATTTTCCAACACTGCAATGTTTTAATAAATATGAAATTAATTTAAAAGAGGAAAATACTGTTATTGATTTGGGTGATGGCATACAAGGACAGGAAAAACCAGCAACATTAAAGTTTGTTGGTGAGTCAGATATTAATCAAAAATCTTTTAAATTTAATGATAAAATTGAAATTTCAATTAAAATTACAGAAAATTTTGAAAAATACTATTCTCTAAGCTATATTTTAATAAATAATTCTATAGTTTGCACAATAAACGAACAAAATGAAGTCTTCACATTAACAAAACATATTGATGATGGAAGTTATTTGTTTTCTTATTACATCAATGACCAAACTTATGGTGATATAAGTATTGCTTTAGAAAAGTTACAATATAAAGCCATAGTTAAAACAGACAACGCAATGATGGGAAAGGTTAGAAATCAATTTTCTGTGACTACATATGAAAACTTTGAACAAAATCTTTCTAATGGAAATATGTATAGATTTTTCGCGGTTCCAATAAACTCAAATTTTGCGTTTTCTAAATGGGTGGTTGAAACTGTTGAAAATGAGGAAGTTGTGATAACAGAGCTCAGTGATTTTACCTCTTCTCAATTGACCTTTAGATTTGGAATGAATGACGATACCTCATTAACAGAATTAATTTGTAATGGTGGAAAATTGTCTGCGGTGTTCTCAAGCAATATTTGTAAGTTGAATATTGAATGCAAACTAAATAATGGCGAGGTGGATAACAATGCTGGAAAAATTTTTGTTGAAGTGGATGGAGTGAAAACTGAAGTTAAAGATTTATCTGTTATTAAAGGAAAAGAGATAAAATTTAGCTATGAAGCAAATGAGGGATATAAATTTGTTGAATGGCTTGATGAAAATAATAGGACTTTGACAAAAGATGATGTTTGTGTTGTGAATACAGAAGGTGACCAATTAACTGTTTATGCAAGATTTGAAAAGATAGCAAGTGGCAAAAATTTAATTGGGCTTTGGATAACTTTAGCAGTTATTGGTGGAGTGTTGTTGATTGGCGGTATTATATGGATTATAGTTGCAAAACGAAAAGATAAGGCTTATAAAAATTTTTATTAGAAAATATCGTAATTATTTGACAATGCTTTACTCGTTTTACTTGCACATCAAGTTTGTTTTCACAAGCCTCTAGTTATAAAAAGGCAGCACAGTTTGAAACAATATCAATTTTATTGAGTCTAAAGACAATTTAAAAAATATTTTTGATAATTTTACTAATAACTCACAAAACATGTGAGTTATTTTTTGTATTTAACTAATATAGCAAAATAATTTAATTAAATTATAAAAGTGCCAAAAGAATGATAGAAAAAGACTCGCCATTTTTGCTACCCTTCTTATGGTTGTAAAATTAGAATTGCAAAAAAATAGATTTTATTACACACAGGTAGGTGATTAAAAGTGGTATCGCCACCTTGTTCACTTGGAAAAGAGGTTGTGATATAAGAAGTACGAAAAATTAAATTTTTATCACCCACAGATTGACAATAAAAAGTGGCTGTGCCACCTCGCTCAATCGTTCAAAAATTTCTATCATAAGAATTACACAAAGTAAGTTTTTTTTTACACATAAGTAGATGATAAGAAAGTGGCTGCGGTACCTCATTTGGGAAAGAGATTTCTGTCATAAGATGTCCACAAAGCTAAATATTTTTCTACACAAAGTTAGAGTTAAAAAAGTGGCTGCGCCACTGGCTTTGCTACCTTGCTCGATTTTAAATATCAATAGTTGATAAAATTTAAATTTTTGTAACGTATAGATTAATCATAAAAAGTGGCTGCGCCACTCACTTATCCACAATGTGGGAAGAGAAGAAATAAAAAAAATAAGGAAGTGAAGCAAAATGCTTGACAAAGGTTGCGGGGGGGG
>CALKLQ010000027.1 GCA_937992055.1 uncultured Clostridia bacterium
AGAGTTTTGTAATTTCACTTATGGTAGAGAACCTATCAGCCTATCCAATCAAGGCAACAATAAATAACACTGCGACAGAAGATTTGACAAATGTATCTAAGCAAATAATTAATAATGAGGCAATAATTGGAGCGGGTGGAAGTAGTGAGATACAAATCAAATACGATGTAACAGATTCAAGCAAACAAGCAACATTACAAGTTGGCAATGAACTTGCATTTGAGAAAACAATTTTAACTCCATCCGAACAAAGCAATTGGACATATAGGTTAGAAGAAGATAACAAGGTAAGCTTGTTAAAATATACTGGTAGTGAGACAGAAATTGTTGTGCCAAGTAAATTTGAGATTGATGGCACCGAATATCCAGTGTATTCAGTTGGAGATTCAGAGGTGGTTTTGACAGGTACTGACCCAACAACATTTGCACCATATGTAGTTTTTTCAAATTTAGCCAGTCCAAATACAAGTATTGCAAGCGTTGTTGTAAGTGAAGGAATAGAAAGCATAGGGGCTGCCGCACTTGGCGCTTTAATGGGATTGCAAAAAGTTAGCCTTCCAAATAGTTTAAAATATATTAAAGCTGGAGCCTTTGCATATAGTTCTATGCAAGAAGTTTATCTTCCAGACTCTGTCCAAGAGCTAGGGTATGGTTCCTTTATTGAATGTAATAATTTAAGTCATGTTGCCTTGTCAAATAACTTGCAAAGTATTCAACCTCTTACTTTTTATAATTGTCCAATATATGAAATAACAATTCCAAAGAGTGTAACTGATTTTGGACAGGATGCGTTTTATCCAAGGAGATTAAAAAGCTTAAATTATTTGGGAAGTATTGAAGATTGGTGCAAAATTGATTTTGGTGACACTTTAACTGCGGTACAGGAAAACAGTCCTATATATAATGAATTAACCCCAGTAAATTTGTTGTTTAATTATAGTTTAGTTACCGAAATAACAATTCCGACTAGTATTGAAACAATTAATACTGGTGCCTTCGCGGGTTGTACTAGTATTAAAAAAGCAATTGTAAACTCAAAAATAATAGAGGGATACGCATTTTGTGGTTGTAAAAATTTAACAGAAGTTACTTTGCCAAGCACATTGACAAGTATAGGTGAATATGCATTTTATAATTGTGAAGTTTTAACAGAGATCGCTTTGCCTAGCACATTGACAAGTATAGGTGAATATGCATTTTATGGTTGCAGTAGTATAACAAGTATAACAATTCCGGAAGGTATCACAGCCATAGGCCGTTCTACATTTGATCATTGTGAACGTCTAATTGAGATAACCCTTCCAAGCACATTGACAAGCATAGGGCAAGATGCTTTTGGTAACTCATCAATAATATATGAACCAAATATTCCTATTAAGTCTATAACTATTAATGCAATAACTCCACCAACTATGATTGGGAATACATTTCGTTCATTTGAAAAGATATATGTTCCAGCATCGTCTGTAGAAGCTTATAAGACCGCTTGGGAACTTTATGCTAGTAAAATTACTGCAATAGTTTAAAATAGATTTTTACAAGTTTTATTAAAAAAATCCTAAATATTTAGGATTTTTTATATTTTATTTAGATTTAATTATTTTGTTTTCTTTTAAATGCCTCTCTTCCACGCATTGTGTGATCTAGAATTATTTTTCGCATTCTTAGGTTTTGTGGAGTGACTTCCAAAAGTTCATCCTCATCCAAAAATTCAAGGCATTCTTCTAAGGTAGGTTTTTTAACTGGTTCAAGTCTAAGTGCATCGTCACTTGAAGAGGAACGAGTGTTTGAAAGATGTTTCCTTTTGCAAACATTGACTGTTATGTCATCGCCTTTTGGATTTATTCCAACTATCATTCCAGCATAAACTTTGTCACCAACATTTATAAATAGTTTTCCACGTTCTTGGGCATAGAATAGCCCATATTGAACTGCTTCACCATCTTCATGAGCAATTAATGTTCCATAATTTCTTCTGTTTATATTGCCCTTAAATTCTTCATATTGCAAAAAGACATTACTCATAATTCCGCCACCTTTGGTGTCTGTAAGGAATTGATTTTTATATCCAAACAAGCCTCTTGCAGGGATGTGGAATTCAAGTCTGGTTCTGTCACCATGATTGTTCATTGAAACAAGGTTTCCTTTTCTAGAAGCTAGGGCGGTGAGTACGCTTCCAACACTATCTTCAGGAACATCTACAACTAATCTTTCAATAGGTTCGGTCTTTTTTCCGTTTTCTTCTTTGTAAATCACCTTTGGCATGCTTACTTGGAATTCAAATCCATCTCTTCTCATGTTTTCAATCAAAATTGAAATATGCATTTCACCTCTGCCCAAAACACGAAAAGAATCTGCGCTATCTGTGTCATAAACTTTTAAACTTAAATCTTTCATGGCTTCTTTGTAAAGTCTTTCACGAAGGTGTCTGCTTGTACAGAATTTTCCTTCTTTTCCTGCAAATGGACTGTTGTTTACTGAAAAAACCATTTCCATACTAGGTTCACTTATTTTAACAAACGGCAGGGTGTTAACTTCATCTTTATCTGATAGAGTATCTCCAATGGTAATGTCGTTTGCTCCAGCTATACAAATGATATCGCCAACATTTGCATTTTGAACTTGAACCCTTTTAAGACCTTGAAACTCAAATAAGCTTTGAACCTTAAATGGTATTTTTTTGCTAGAATCGTGATAGTTTGTAACCAACAGGTTGTCACCAACTTTTAGACTTCCTTGTTCAATTTTTCCTACCGCTAGTTTTCCACAAAATTCATTGTGCTCTGTAGCGCTGACTAGCATATTAAATTTTTTGTCCGCATTTCCTGATGGGGCAGGGATATGATTTAATATTAGTTCAAAGAGGGGTTTAAAATCAGTGCCTTGTTCATCTGGATGTAGTGAGGCGGTTCCAAATCTAGCAGAAGCATAAATGAAAGGGGAGTCAAGTTGTTCGCTTGTGGCATTAAGTTCCAGCAAAAGCTCTAATACCTCATCGCCAACCTCTTTTAGTCTTGCATCTTTTCTGTCAACTTTATTAATTACAATGATTATTTTTAATCCCAGTTCCAAAGCCTTTTCCAAAACGAATCTGGTTTGGGGCATTGGACCTTCATAAGCGTCAACAAGTAAAAGAACTCCATCAACCATTTTTAAAACCCTTTCGACCTCTCCGCCAAAGTCGGCGTGACCTGGGGTGTCAACAACATTGATTTTTACATCATTATAATATAACGATGCATTTTTACTTAAAATTGTTATGCCTCTTTCTTTTTCAAGTGAGTTGGAGTCCATTACTCTATCTTCAACTACCTGATTATCTCTAAAAACACCACCTTGTTTTAACATCTCATTAACTAATGAGGTTTTGCCGTGGTCAACATGGGCAATAATTGCAACATTTCTAATTTTGTTATTTTCCATAAATTTATCCTTTTTTTTAAACTTTTCCATTTTAGCATAAAAAATACATAATGGAAATATTTTTTTATCTAAAAGAAAAATATCGCAAAACTATTGAATTTTTCTTTTGATTAGATTACATTTTAGCAAGTATGTGACTATTAAAGTTTAATTATTTACAATAATTTTCACATTAAAAAAGTTGTCCAAAAGGACAACGTTTTTTTTGGTTGCGGGGATTGGATTTGAACCAATGACCTTCGGGTTATGAGCCCGACGAGCTACCGAGCTGCTCTACCCCGCGATATAAGCATAAGTTATAATATCTTATTTACCCCTATTTGTCAAGAGTTTATACTAATTTTTTTAATTAATATCAAAAAACATTTTAGGGTTAAAAAATAGGGGAATAGAATTTTTTGGTTTTATAGAGTTATTTGTAATTTTGTAAATGATAAACTTGCAATTTGATATTTTTATATAAGCTTTTGTTTAATAAAGTTTATTTCAATTTTTTGTTTTAGGCATTTATTTTAGTTGTAAGTAACATGATATTCATCAATTATTTTAAAAGTTATTTTATTTAAAGAAAATAACAAAATTCAACAAAATAAGCTAAGTCACTATATTTTATTTTATTTCATAATATTTTACATTAAATGATATAGGAGAGAGTATGAAAAAAAATTATGGAGAATTGTTAGAAAGTTTAGAAGTTGAAGTCCAAAATATTAAATTGCAATTAAAATTTATTAAATCAGAAATATTTGACTATAACCAGCAACTTGAAAATTTATCTAGTGATTTGGAATACTTGACTAGAGATATAAATGTTTTTAAGTATGTTCAATTAGATAAAGATATCAGAGCTAAATTGATAAATAAAGGTAGTGATGCTTGCGGGAAAAGCAGGGTGGGAGATTTAAAAAACGAACTGTTAAAGCTTGCACAAACTGATATGATAAAAAAATTTAATGCATTAAAAACCAATTTTGAAGCATTAAACTATAGAATTTGCTCCTTGATGAAAGAATATAGGTTGTTTCAGGAAAAATTAGAATTGATAAATGAAAATATAGCTAAAATTAAACTCAAAAAAGTTATTCAGAAAAAAAGAGAAAGAGAGAATATTATTGCTTAATTGCTTAGCTCAATAAATAACTTACAAAATCATCACAAAATTAAAATATTAAAGCATGTTTATGCTGATTTCTAGCTTGCAATCTAATATTTGTCTGGTTTGCGTGGTCAAATTTGAAAAATTTTGAACTATGATTGCGTAATATCCTTTTTAAGCGCTTTCTAAAAAAGTTTACAAAATGACCTTTTAATTCATCTTATTATATTTTTTTTGATTAGATGCAATTTATTTTTTAATAAAGTTGTTTATGACCTCATGATATTTATGTATTTTTTTAGGTTGGCAAAAGTTAATGTTGTCAACTAATTTTTAATACCTATTGAAATTATAAATATATTATGTTATTCTTAAATTGACACTGGAAAGTAAAAAAAGGGGTTTTTATGAACAAACGAAAATTAAATAGGTTAAAATCACTAAAGGAAAGAGTTGTATTAGGAAAAAGCTTTATTGAAACGCTAAAAGCTGAACTGGAATTTTTGAATGCTGATTTAAACATCTTACAAGAACAAATTGATAAAACTACCAATGAGCTAAATAATTTGGCTTTAGATACTGATGTTGCAAAGTATATTCAATTAAAAACAAAATTCAATATTGCATTAGTTAAAAGTAAACGAGGAGTTAGCGAATTTGCGGTTCGTAATAACTTGAAGGTTGATGAATTTCAACAACAACTCATTAACTTTAAAAATAATGAAAAGGTTCAACAATTTAGAAAGTTATCAAAAGAGCTTAAAACATTTGGACTCAAAATTGAATCTTTACAAAAAGAATATGCTTATACTAATAAAAAATTGGGTTTATTGAATAGAGAGATAGCCCAGCTTGAATTTAAATTAATCAAAAATTGCAATGGAAGAGAGTTTTAATTTATTTAAAGATAATTTTGTTTTTAATAAAAACTTTTATGATAACTTTGCTAGCATTAATGCTAATAGATTAAAGCATAAAATAACTCGTGTTAAAACGGGTTATTTTTTTATAAACAGGATGTAAAGCAGTTTTTCAATAAAAAAAACATAGCTTTGCATTGGCAAGAATCTATGTTTGATTAAAGGTTTATTAAGGTTTTTAAAAAATTATTTATTTTAGCTTTTTATCATCAATAAGTGCATCAAGAAGAAGAATGGTGTTCTTTGGATTTTGTTTTTGAGTGTCTTCAAATTTGGAAGGGAAATTAACTTCCATGTCAAACTTTAAAGCATATGTGCAATATGCTCTTAGATAGTCCTTTGCAAATAAAAATGCTTCTTCAATGGAATTGCCCTCTGTGGTGAGATTTAAATCAGGTATTAATACTTTATATTCATTATCTAATTTAAAAAAAACAGCAGGATATATATAATGATGTAGCATTTTTGCAAGCCTCCTAATTAATTCAAAGATAGTTTAACATATCATAATTCAAAATACAAACATTTATGCCAAAAATTTTAAATTTAAATGCTAGCAAAAGCTTTACGAAAAGGATGACAATTTATATGTTTTTTAAAATGTTGATAATTTTGACAAATAATGCTAAAATAAAACCATGAAGAAAATTTTAAAGGTTTTTCTTAGTTTGTTTTTACTTTGTTGCATGTTTACCTTGTCAGCATGTGGTTTTTCAGATATGGAATTTGGTGGTGGCGGTGCTATAGGTGGAGGAGAAGGCACTCAAAGACCAAACGTCTTTGCGGATATTGGTGGTTATAAAGTTTGCTATAGGCCTAGTCTTTATCCTTTTAAAGATTATTATCAAAATATATCAAATATACTCTTAGATAAGTTGTATTCTACATATGGAATGGCTGGCAAAAGTCTTAAAGATGATGAGATTGACCAGAAATTAATTGAAAAAATAGATGAGGCATTTAAATTAAAATATAACATAAATGGAAATATAGATAAAACAGAGGCGAGATATATTAAATTTAAAAATGAGTGTCTTGCTTATTATAGTGACGATGTTAGATATTCAATTTTTGTTTTAAAAAATACAGATGGCGACTATGTGAATGCCAATGGTGAAGTTCTTCAAGATAATGATGAACACTACTTTTTTGCTAATAAAGGTGATGACAATAAATGGTTATGGAATTCACCTAGTTCAACTTCTGGTGTCAATTTTGCACTTTCAAAAGCATGCTTTGAAGGGCTTTATTCTTCTACGCCTATTGTAGCAAAAAAAGTTCTTGAATACGTCAGTGAAAACGGAGAAATTAAAAATGCTACCAAAGAATATTACAATGAGATTGTAAAGGAATTTTCACCTGCATTGCAAACTGCAATTTTGCAAATAGTGTTAGGAATAACTCCTCAAAGTTTTACTTTAGAAGATGTTACATCGGGTAGAGTTAATCAAATCTTAGGCACAAGTCAAATGCAAAATGGGGAAGTTGTTGCAACAGGCTTGAAATTAAAATTTCAGCAAGAAGCTACCTATGTTGGACTAACAGAAAACGATAGGGAAAAAATTGAAAATTATATTTTAGATAATGTTATTGGATTAGATAAAATTATTAATGGAAGCTTTACAAGGGAAGACTATCTTCAAACAATAAGAGAGGTTTGGCAAGAGCACGTTTTTGTTGTTGACGAGGTCGAAAATTCATCAGAAACTTATGGAAATCTTTTTGAGCCATATCCAGCGACCATGATAAAAGATTACAACGAAAATACTTTTTTTATTTCAAGCAAAAAAGGTGAGGCATTTAAAGATATACCACAAATGCAATATCAGTCTATTGTGATTATGCCTGAAAAAGAAATTTACTTGTGGGAATTGTGGCTGGTTTTTGCGGGAAACTCTAATTTAAATATTAATACATATTTTAGATATTATAATAAATCAAATAACACTATGATTATTGGTAAACCTAAAAAGGCAACAACAATTTTAGAAAGTGAGTTTGATGCTTTTAAAAGCCCTTATTATTCTTTCAGTATTAATGATTCAAATGGCAAGGAATCGTTATTCTACTTAGATGAATTTAATAATAATATTGGCGGCGGAATATTAAATACCAATGGTGAAAGTATTTCTATGAATGGAGATATCTCAAATTATTACGATTTAATTGATTCTGCCAATGGATTTTCTACAATAACTGTTCTGAATGCAGATAGGTTCAACACTCAAGATGGATGTTCTTATTTGGAAATTGTTTTTGATGTTGAAAGACAACTAGACCAAATAAAAGACTACTCTTTTAAAGTTGCTATTTCTGGAACCTGGCTTGGAACTAGCGACATGATAGAAGATTATAAAATAAAAAATAATTAGTTATAATTGACTTAGTAATTTTTATTACACCTTTTTGCATATATAGATATATAAGACTGTAAATATTTAAAACAATAATTTTAAGTTTGCTAAAATTCTGATTAAACTATATGTTTTTTGAAGTCTTAAAATAAAGAAAAAGGTAGTTTTGGTGGAAAGTTCTTTTCTTGAGCTGAGATGTAAAGAGGTGATAAATGTTGTGGATGGTAGAAAACTAGGCCACATCATTGACATTGTTTTTGAATTATGCTCTGGAAGAATTTGTGGTTTTGTTGTGCCTGGAAATCAAAATTTTTGGAGTATTTTCAAAAATGGAAATGAACTATTTATTCCTTTTAGTCAAATTTGTAAAATAGGTGAAGATTCAATATTGGTGGAAATATTTCCGCCTACAAATTCCCCTCAACAAAATGTCATTGGCTACATGGCAAATAAGTCTAAAAAAAATGATTAAAAATTGAGTTGCAAAACTAAGGGATGTGGCTTTGTAACATTCTCTTGCAAATCAAGTTTGTTAACACATTCATTGCAAACAAAGTAGCACTGTTTGAATTGACATTAGTTTTGCTTTATAATGCATAAAGTTGCTTTCAGACTAAACTTAGATATTAAATATATTTTGTCAAAATTTATTAAAAAACCTTGACAAAGTATTTTTTTTAATATATACTCACAAGGTCATTATGGCGGTGTAGCTCAGTTGGCTAGAGCGTTCGGTTCATACCCGAAAGGTCAGTGGTTCGAATCTACTCACCGCTACCAAATTTTAAAGCCATAATAGACAAGGTTACTAGAGCCTAAGGTCAACTAGTAGGATGTGGCATAAGAGATGTGGTCAAATTTTGAATAAACTTTGTTTGGTCCCGTGGTAAAGAGGTTAATACATCGCCCTTTCACGGCGGAGTCAGGGGTTCAATTCCCCTCGGGATCACCATTAAAACCCAGTTAATCTTTGTTAACTGGGTTTATTTTAGAAGAGTGATGATATTTGAAGTTAAATAGCTTAGAAAAAATCAGGAATAACATAATGTTATTCCTGTCTTTTAATATTCATCGATATGTTTTTTAATTGTTTGTAAGGCGTTTTTTTCTAATCTGCTAACCTGCGCTTGTGAAATTCCTACCTCGTTTGAAACCTCCATTTGTGTTTTACCAATAAAATATCTCATATTCAAAATCAATTTTTCTCTTTCACTCAATCCAACAATTGCATCTTTCAGTGCTAATTGCTCCATAAGATTTTCATCATTATTTTTATTATCGCTTATTTGGTCCATAATCCTAACGGTTTCTGAGCCATCTTTATATACTGGTTGATTTAAAGAAATTGTATCGCTTATTGCGTCAAGTGAAAATGCAACATTTTTACATTCAAGTCCAACTTCTTTAGAAATTTCCTCTATGCTAGGTTCACGTTTAAATTCACGTGTTAGTTTTTCTCTTGCCTGCAAGGAACGATAGGCTGTGTCTCTTAAGCTTCTGCTAACACGGATTGAATTGTTATCTCTTAAGAACCTTCTTATCTCACCAATAATCATAGGAACCGCATAGGTCGAAAATTTAACTCCCAACTCGATATTAAAGTTGTCTATTGCCTTCATAAGACCAACACATCCAACCTGAAACATGTCGTCAGCTTTTTCTTTTTTTGATGCAAAACGCTGCACTACGGAAAGAACAAGTCTTAAATTAGCGACAACAAATTCCTCTCTTGCTAATTCATCGCCTTGTTTAACCCTTTTCATTAAATCTTCCAATTCATTATTTTTTAGCTTTGGTAACTTATTTGTATTTACGCCACATATTGCAACTTTGTTAGCCATTTTGTGCCTCCTTGGAATTAAAAGATTGCTAATTTCTTGCTTTCCATAGTTTTACCATTCAAAATTAAAAATATACTAAATTTAATTTTAATTTTTTTTATCAAGATTTTTTGAGATTTAAATTTAAAATATATGATGATTTTTCATTTTTTTAATTATTTTTGTTTTACAAGCTATTGTTAATTAGAAAAGATAATTTAATTTAAATACCTGAGTTTGTTTAAAAATGAGTTACTGCGCATTTAAAGAAACTAAAGATAATGTAAAGTTATTTTGTCAATTGTTTTGGCATAAAATAGGATATGTTTAATTTTTTTGAAGATTTAAAAAAAGAATATAATTTACAATCAAATTGTTTAACCGCTTTTAATTTGGTTATGGTATCAACCAATTTAGTATATTTGGAAGGGCATAAAGGACTTTTGAAATTAAGTGATGAAAATATTACTTTAAAAGTTAAGAAAGGAGTTGTTTGTGTATTAGGAAAAAATTTGAAGATTTCAGAGATGACTCAAAAAACTATTGCTATAAGTGGTGAAATTTCAAAAGTTGAGGTGCTTTGATGTTTTTTAAAAGTGGATGTAGATTTAATGTCAATGGGGTTAATCAAGAACGCAATTTTAGCAAATTATGTGAAGATTTCGAACTCTATGATATTTCACGTAAGAGTTATACACAAACCAGTTTTACTTGCAAACTATCTAAACAAAAAAAAGTAGAAAACAAGCTGAAAGACTACGGTTTTGAAATTTTAGAAAAAAAAGAATTTGGAATATTAAGTTTTTTTAAACATCTTTTGACATCATATGGTCTTATAGCGGGATTTTTTTGTGGACTGATTGCATGCTTGTTTTTATCTGGTTTTGTTTTAAAAATTGATGTGGTTGGACTTGAAAAAACAAGTCAAGAGGAAGTGTATTCTGCCTTATCTAATCAAAATGTGTCCACTTTTTGTAAAAAAAATGATATTTCGCTTGCCTCAATAGAAAAAACACTTAGTAAAGAAATAGAAAATATATCTTTAGTCAGTGCCATAATTAAGGGTAATACGCTTGTAATTAGTATAAAAGAAAAGGTTCAAAACGACGAGTTTGATAATTTAGATAATTTTCAGCCCCTTATTTCCAAATTTGATGGTCAAATTACAAGTATAAAGCTTATACAAGGAACTTTGAAAGTAAATGTGGGTGACATGGTTAAAAAAGGACAGGTTTTGGTTGAACCTTATATTTTAGACTCCTCAAATAACTCTCGCCCAGTAAAACCCATAGCAGAGATTGAGGCAAGGGTTTGGCAAACATTTAAAAGTGTTCATAAGGAAAGCAAAATTGTTACCAGAAGAACGGGCAGAGAACAGATTGTAGAAAATATACTTTTTATGAATTTAAACCTAACAAATTTTGAAAATGATTGTGAGTTTTCTAGTTATGAGGTTAAAATTGATAAAATTTGCATTTCTCAAAATAATATTTTGCCCATTTATAAACAGAAGATAATCTACTATGAAATGGAAACAGTCCTTGTTGAGGAAAAATTTGAGGAGAACAAAGAAAAAATTTTACAAGAGACTAAACAAAAGGCTTTGCTTTATTTAGAAGAATGTGACATAATAAAAAATGAATATTTCAATGTTAACCTAATTAATGGTGAACATGTGGTTGAATATGTCGTAGAAATTATTAAACGGATTGATTAAAATGAAGGTAAACTTTTTAAATGTTAAATCATTTGTTTTAAAGCATAAAATTAGTAAAATTTTTAATTATGCGTTAAAAGAATGCAAAATTGATGGAAAAAATTTATATGTCAATGTAGGATTTGTTAGCGAAATTGCTATTCAGAAATTAAATAAGGAATATAGAAATGTTGACAAAATAACCGATGTTTTATCGTTTCCCTTTTTCAACTTGATACCTGGTCAAGAACCAGATTATGAGATGTTCGAAAGGGAAAAGGAGCCAAATACAAAACTTGTTGAACTTGGTGATATAGCAATATGCGAAAATGTGGCTTTGCGTCAGGCAAAGCAGTTTGGACATTCATTTAAAAGAGAGGTTTGCTATCTTGCTACTCATGGACTTTTGCACATATTGGGATTTGACCATATGACGGAAGAGGAAGAAAGAAACATGAGTGCGTTATGTGAAAGATTTGTTTCAAAATTTGGTGTGAAAAGATGAAAGGAAAATTAACAGTCGCAGTAATTGGAAAAACTAATGCTGGCAAAAGCACTCTTGTCAATGCAATAGTGGGGGAAAAGGTTTCAATAATAAGTGAAAAAAAACAGACTACTCGCGAGAATATTTTAGGAATATTAAATGAAAAAGATTTTCAAATTGTTTTTGTTGATACACCAGGCATTCATAAAACAAAAAATATTTTAGATAAAAGCATGATGAAACAGGTTAGAGTTGCAAGAGAGGAATGTGACCTGATTATATATGTCATTGATTCTAGTAAAGCTTTTGACCAAGAGGAATTTGAAACGGTTTTAAGTTTGTCAAACTCTTGCAAACTTTTTTTAATTTTGAGTAAGGTTGATATCGCTGGTTATGAAAAAGTTTATCCTTTGATTGAAAAATATTCTAAAATAAAATCTATTGAAGAGATTATGCCTTTGTCAGCCAAAAATAATGTCAACCTTGACAAGCTTTTAAATTTATTAAAACAAAATTTAATTTCTTGTAAAGAAAATGAGTTTGATTTTTCACGAGATACCTATACTGATAAATCTGTAAGATTTATGTGTGAGGAACTTTTAAGAGAACAATGTCTTAAATATTTGCAAGATGAAATACCACATGGAATATTTGTTGAAATTAAAAGATTTGAAGAAAAGCCAAATATTATTGAGATAGATGCGGATATTTCCTGTCAAAGAAATAATCATAAATCTATAATTATTGGCAAACAAGGAAGTATGCTTAAAAAGATTGCTTCTTCTGCACGAGGCGAAATGGAAACTTTATTGGGGCAACAAGTTCTTTTAAAACTATATGTTTTTTCAAGATATGAATAAAAGGAAAATAGTGTAGCGCAAATTATGACCTATATTGATTTAAACTTTGAAAGTTTGCTATGTTAGTAAAACAAATGTTTAAACATCAATCTTTCTATATTTTTTATCAGCTACTTTATGAGAATCGAAATATGGCAATAGTTTATTTCGTTGGTTGGTTAAGGTATAGCCATCTACGCATGTTCTATCCATAAACAGAACCTTTTCTTCTGCGTCAGCAGAATAAGGTAGGTAGGAGTAAAATTGTTTCATACCCACTCCACAGAATAATTTAAAGCCATTATCTTTCAGCATTTTATGTTTGTTACAAAGGTTATTTCCGTTAAAGATTTCCCATTCTCCGTATGGATATACGTAAATTTGAGTTTTTCCTATTAAAGGAACCACTTGTTCATTCCATTGTCTTAACTCCTCACTAAAAGCTTTATCGCTTATTTTTTTCATGTGATAATGACCAAAAGAATGACAGGCAAAAGACCAACCATTTTGTTTAAGTTTTTTTATTATAGGCTTGACCTTTTCAATTTCGCTATATCTAGATGTGTTATTTTTTTCACCCGTTCTATATCCCAATATACCATCATAACCAGTTAAACAAATTAAACCTTTTGCACCTGCAATAGAAAAGTCAGGGTGTTTTTTTATAAAATTTTCTAATATTGGGATAAATTCATTTGAGTCTGAAATGTTTTCATTGCCTTTTATAGTTGTGCTCGTTGCCAAGTTCCCATTCTTGTCTAAGATAATTTTATCTACCATGCCTAAACTCATCTTTTTTTGGTCGTATACCACATCGTCAAAAGAAAAAATTAATGGTTTTTTGCCTTTTGGCACCCAAATGCTTTTTTTGATAGCATTCCCATTTTTGTCTAAGGTAAAGGTTTTGTTTATATCAATTAGTGCGTAGTTATTTTCATATAAAGCATCTAAAATTTGAACAAATTCATCTTTTGTGATACAGTCATTCGCAAAATGTTTTCTCATCTTGTTATTTTCATCAAATGCTATTTCTGGAAAGGCGAGAAGGCAATGAGTGAAAAGATGATGAACTTCACCCTTATATTCCTCCCAGTCCTCAGCATAAACTGTTGCTTTCGAGTTGAAATTTAATGCAAAAATTGACATTAAACAAAGTAAAATCGATATAATTATGTATTTTTTAATATTTTTCATAATATTATCTTTTATTTTTTTTAATTTTTTTATACACAAAAAAGAATAAAAACAAACAAAAAATACTGCTTTTCGCTTTTAGCGTTTTGTTACAATGGTGTTGAAGGAGAAATGAATATGAGGGAAGCGAAAGGTAACGAATTTTATGAAAGAATCATTTATAAAAAAAATGCGATTTCATGTTTACGGGATATTCTGGCGCAAGAGGGAGAGTTAAATAAGGTTTTGTTTCTATCAAGTAAAACTGCTTTTTTTAAGTATGGTGCCTTTGTTATAAATGAGCTTGAAGGTGTGGGGTGTCAATATGAAACCTTGATGCATTCCAGTAAGTTTGATAAAAATGATGTTGAAAAGATTGCAAAAAACTACAAAAATATTTCTTTTATTGTAACTTTGGGAGGTGGTGGAATAACTGACCTTGGAAAAATTGTTGCTAAAATTTTAGGGGCAAAGTTAATAGCTATAGCTTCAAATCCAACTACGATGGCCTATTTCACTAGATATAGCTATGTTGACTTTGGGAATATAAAAAAATGCTTTAAGTGCGATTACGCCTATAAGGTTATAGTTGATGAATTAATCATTAATTCTGCCAGTGAGCAAAGTGTGGTTTGCGGAATGAATCTTATTGCTAGTTTTTGGGAAATGTATTTTACCTTGCAATGTAATAGATTGTTGTTTTCGATTCCATTTGATGCTTCTGAGTTAAAACTTGTGCTTTGTAAATTTAAAGATAATATAGAATATCTTTCCTCATTTACCCAAGATAGTAAATTGGTATTAGTTGATATACTTGTAGATTTAGCCTATGTCACTAAAGATTTTTCGCCTTTTGAAAGTGGAAATTTTGCATTTGCTTTTTTATTAGAAAAGTCACAATCAATTAAAAACTGCAATTTTGGCACTTTATGTCTTATTGGTCAAAGAATAATGTTTGAAAATTATAATAATTTTTTAATGCAAAAACGATTGGAAGTTATTACAATGCCAGATTTTGAAAACCTGGCACATAATTTACAAAATCTTAAAATAAGCGCAAAAGAGGTCAAACTCTTACAAGTAAAACGAGCTTATGCAAGCAAAAAAATATATAAAAGATTAAATGAGGTTAAAAATCAATTACTTTGTCTTTGTAATACGGTTCAAAATGAAATCACTTCGCTTTCGATAGGAAAGAATATTATTGTTGATATAGACAAATGCTTTACCAGTCTAAACTTAATACCTTTTCTATATGATACCCCACCTCTTATTTCTATAATTGCAAGTACGGGGCTTATGAACTTTTAATCTTTTGGCTATACTTGATTTTATGAAAAAAATAGTCGTTACAATTTTTATAGTTCTTTTAATATTGATTTCTTCAAGTTTTCACAAAAAAGATGTGCTAGAAATTTTTACTTCTAGTGATGGAATCTGTGAGTTTTATTGTGAAGGAGTTTTAAAAAACACAAGTTTTATTTCCTCAATTATTTCTTCAGGTGAGGGATATTTTGTTACCACAAATTTAAAAAGCGCAAAAAAAGTTTTTAATGATTTAAAAAACGTTAAAAGCTTTAAAATAGTATTTAAAAATAATTTTGAAATTTCAAAATTGAAGCTTAAATATATTAAGACCGAATTAGTTGATGATATGAAAATCAGTTATGCTTTTTCAAATTACTTTGATAATGGCATTTGCATAGACGGTAAAAAATCTAATGTACAAATAGTTGAAAAACAAAATAAGCTTGTCATAGGAATTCCAATAATAATGGGAAGTTATTAAAATTTGATGTTTAAACATTTAACATGCTGGCAATAATTGTGTCAGGAGGTTATAATGGAAAAACAAAACAAATTCATTTCATTTTTTAAAAAGTATGGTTACTATTTCATAGCAGGTATTTTGGTTGTGGCTATAGGTTTAACCTTGATTTTGGCAACTAGACAACCTAAACTCAATTTTGTTCCAGATGATAATAACGTTATTGATGTTGGAACAGACCCTATTTCTTTTACCTTGCCAATGAATGATTTGACTGTTTTGAAGGCTTTTTCTGATTCCGAGCTACTATACAATAAAACCATGAAACAATGGGAGGCACACAAATCTTATGATTTTACTTCGAATGATTTAAGCGTGTTTGCTGTTGCAAGTGGTACAGTTAGTGATGTGAGCGAATCATATTTAATGGGCACCACAATTGAAATTACTCATGCTGATGGCTTTAAAACAGTTTACTCTTCTCTTGAGAAAGAAACTGAAGTGAAAAAAGGTGACAAAGTTGAAAAAGGACAAAAAATTGGCACAGCTTCTGACACTGCTTCAAGTGAGGGAAGTGAAGAAAAACATTTGCACTTTGAAATGCTTAAAGATAACACAAAAGTTGATCCAAGCAATTATTTAAATTTGTCTAATAAGTAAAACTTCGGAAGCATGTGCTAGCGCACATAAGATTGCTTTGCAATCAATCGCT
>CALKLQ010000028.1 GCA_937992055.1 uncultured Clostridia bacterium
TTGCTTTTATTTTATTGTTGATTATAGGTGGTAAAATGATTTTTGAATCGTTTAAAAAAGATAGTGATGATGAAGAATTAGTAACAAAATTTGATGTGAAAGAAATCTTCGTTTTAGCAATTGCAACAAGTATTGATGCGTTAGCAGTAGGAATTACATTTGCTTTTTTAAAAGTAAATATTATGCTTGCTAGTTCTTTAATTGGTAGTATTACATTTATTTTGGCCATTGTAGGGGTTTTAATAGGAAGCGTTGTCGGAGGAAAATTTAAAAATAAGGCTGAACTATTGGGGGGAATTATTTTAATTTTGATTGGCGTTAAAATATTGCTTGAACATTTAGGTGTGATTCACTTTTAAATCTATCATAATTTCTTATTTTTATTAATATAATTTTAATATAAATTTAATTAAAATATATGTTTAATTTTTGTAAATTACTCTTGCGTAAAGTATTGTTTTTGTGTTAAAATTCTAGTAGTTTGATATTTAAATATAGGAGAACTACTACAGTGTATTTTAAACAAATAGAGGTTGCTGGATTTAAATCTTTTGCAGATAGACTAAGCATTAAATTTGATGGGGGAATTACTGCAATTGTTGGTCCAAATGGATGTGGTAAAAGTAATGTCGCAGATGCTATTCGCTGGGTTTTAGGAGAACAAAGTAGTAAACAACTTCGTGGAAGTTCCATGCAAGATGTTATTTTTAATGGAACGAAAAAAAGAAAAAGTTTGTCTTATTGTGAAGCAACATTGACTTTTAATAACACTGATAGACTTTTTGATTATGACTATGACGAGCTTGCCATCACTAGAAAACTTTATCGTTCTGGTGAAAGCGAGTATTTAATAAATAAAAATCCTTGCAGATTAAAAGATATTATCAATTTGTTCTACGATTCTGGAATTGGTAGAGATGGCTATTCTATAATTGGACAAGGCAAGGTAGAAGAAATTATTTCTTCAAAACCAGAAACAAGAAGGCTTATTTTTGAAGAGGCTGCTGGAATTGCAAAATTTAAATCTAGAAAGGTTGAAGCAGAGAGAAAACTTGAAAGAACAAGAGATAACTTGACAAGATTAAAAGATATTATTAGTGAACTTGAAAGACAACTTGGACCTTTAAAAAAACAGGCGGAAAATGCAAAAAAATATTTGGAATTTAAATCTCAATTAAAAGATTTAGAAGTCAATGCATATATTTTTCAATATGAAAATGCAAGTGAAATCAAACAGTCCATAAACACTAAGCTTTCTGCGATAGCGGAAGAACTTGGACTCAGAGAGAGTGATTATGCTGAAATCAATGCAACGTATGAAAGTAATATGTCTAAGATAAATAATATTGACAAAATTATTTCCGATCTTCACACAAAAATTTTAGATCTTACTGTGGGGATGGAAAAGCAGGCAGGTGAAACCAAGTTACTAAAAGAAAGAGTCAATTATTTAAATGAACAAAACGATAAAATCCAACTTGACATTGTTCATTCTCAACAATTTCTTGAAAAAAGTGAATCACAAGTTGTTTCACAACAAGAAAAATTAAAAACTATTGATGAGCAAATTGAAATCTTGAATAAATCTTCTCAAGAACTTTTTTCTAAATTTATATTTGTAAATGAGCAAATAGAACTTTTAGAAGGAGAGTCAATGGAAAGAACCAGACAGGTTTTAGATTCAATTGGAAAACTTACAGATATAAAATCTTCCTCTTCTAAATTTCAGACTGAAAGAGAAATGCTATTATCAACAAAACAAGAACTTGCCGAAAAATTAAGGGAATATACTCTTCAAATTTCTAAACTAAAGGATAATGAAGTTTCCGCAAAAGAGTATGTTGAAAGGGCAAATAATCAAAGTGATGATTATAGTAAACAACAAGCAAAAATGCAGTTTAGTTTAGCTTCATTAAACTCACAAATTAAACAGCAAGAACAAAATAGAAACAATCTCTATGCTAAGCTTCAAGTTTATGAGAATAGAAAGAGGCTACTAAGTGAAATGCAAGCAGAGTTTGAAGGTTATAACCATAGCGTTAAAAAAATCTTAAAAGAAAGTGAAAAAAATTCAGAATTTAAAAAGAAAATGGTGGGCGTGCTTGCCAATCTTATAAAAGTTGAACCAAAATTTGAAACCGCAATTGAAGTTGCATTAGGCAATGCGGTTCAAAACATTGTCACTTATGATGAAAACAATGCTAAACAATTGATTGCTTTTTTAAAACAAAATAATTTTGGTAGGGCAACATTTTTACCTATTACAACTATGAAACCTAGAAGATTAAATGATTATGACCTTTCTTCACTAAAAACAAAAGGTTGTTTTGGTGTTGCTTCTAAACTTGTTTATTATGATAATAAAATTTCAAATGTTATAGAAAACTTGCTAGGTGCGACTGTAATAGTTGATACCTTGGATACAGCGGTTTTGCTTGCAAATAACACAAGATATAGTTTTAAGATTGTAACATTAGAAGGAGATGTAGTAAATCCACAAGGTTCATTTACAGGAGGTTCCAAAAAGAACGAAACTGCAAATTTAATTTCTAGGGAAAGAGAAATAGAAACTTTGGCAAAAGAAATTATCAACATTAAAGAAGAATTTTCAAAAACAGAAAAGGAAATTGCCAGTTTGGTTTCTGAATCTAATGGTGTTTCAAAAGACTTGGAAAATATAATACTTTTAAAGGGACAAGCGGACATTGTTGCAGCAAAAGAAAATGAAAAACTAGAAAACTTAATTTCAAATTTAAATTCGCTAGTTGAAGAAAAATTGCAAACTGAAAGCAAATTAAATGCTATCAATATTAAAATTGAAGAACTTGAGGCGGAACTTATAAGAGCTCAAGAGCTTGAAAAAGGCACAGTTATTGATAAAGATGACTACGATGCAAAAAACAAGCAAAAACAAGAAAAGTTAAACGCTTTAAAATCTGAAAGAGATGAATATTCTAATTCTTTAACGGCTGTAAAAGTTAAATTAGCTTCTGCACAAACGGAAAAACAATCTATAAACGACAATTTAGTTAGATTGCATGAAGAAATCTCTTCTGAACAAATAATTTTAGATAGCAATAAAAAACAATATGAAAAAAATGCTTACACTATAGAAGAAGCAAATAAGCTTATTGAAGAAAACGTGTCAAAAAATGTTTCTTCACAAACTTTGGATGAATTGGAAAGTGCGAAGGAAAGGCAACAACAACTGGCAATAGACAAAGAAACAATGCAAGACACAATCAAACAGATAAATGAAAAAAGAGAGGTCTTGATTGAGAACATCAATTCTTTAAAAGAAAAAAAGTACACTCAAGAAATGCAGCTTGCTAAGGTGGATACGGACATTGAAGCAATGCAAGAAAGAATATACGAAGAGTATGAGTTGACATACGAAACTTGTTTGGAATTTAAACGTAATGATTTTGATGTCAATCTTGCAATGGCTGATATAAACAAACTTAAAAGGGAAATATCTAAATTAGGTTATGTCAATGTAAATGCTATTGAAGATAGCAAAGTTGTTTTGGAAAGATATGAAGATATGGCGTCTCAAGCTTCTGACCTGACTAAAGCTGAAGAGGACTTGGTTGTAATTATCAAAGACCTTTCAAAAGAAATGGAAACTAAATTTAGAACCGAATTTAACAAAATCAATGAAAATTTTAAAATTACTTTTAGAGAACTTTTTGGTGGTGGAAGTGCTCATCTTGAACTTTTAGATGAGGAAAATGTACTTGAATCCGGCGTCGAAATAGTTGCTGAGCCTCCTGGTAAGAGTTTGAAAAGCATCACCCTTCTTTCTGGTGGGGAAAAAGCACTGACCGCAATTGCAATTTTGTTTGCAATTTTAAAAATGCGTACCTTGCCATTTTGTCTTCTTGACGAAATAGAAGCTGCTCTAGATGAGGCAAATGTTGAAAGATTTGCTCAATATCTAAGACGTTTTGGAAAGGGTACTCAATTCATTGTTATAACCCATAGAAAACCTACGATGGAACTTGCAGATTCACTTTATGGTGTGACAATGGAAGAAGAGGGTGTATCGAGAATGGTTAGCGTTAAACTTAGCGATGCATTAAAAAATTCTAGTGATGAACAGGCAGGTTAAATATGGGAATATTTAAAAAAATATCAGACGCACTCAAAAAAACAAAAGAAGCTATTTCACGTAAACTTGATTACATCTTTTCTCATGGAGAAATAAATGATGAGTTTTTTGAAGAACTTTGTGACATTTTAGTTTCTTGTGATATAGGTTTTGAAACTTCGGAAGAGGTTTGTGAAAGGCTAAGACTATATGCTAGAAAAAATAAAATAAGAAAAGCTGAAGATGTCAAAATAGCTTTAAAGAAAATCTTAAAAGAAATTATAGACGAAGCGGAAAAAGTAGAAATAAATTATCCTTGCGTCATCACAATTGTTGGTGTTAATGGTGTTGGTAAAACCACGACTATTGGTAAACTTGCGCATTACTTCAAAACAAAAAAGAAGGATGTAACCTTGGTTGCTGGAGATACCTTTCGCGCTGCTGCCAGTAAGCAACTTACTGAATGGGCTGAGAAAAACAAGGTTAAGATAGTAAAACATGCTGAGGGTGCAGACGCTGGCGCTGTGGTTTTTGATGGAATTGCAAGTGCTAAATCTAAAAATACAGATGTGCTAATTATTGACACTGCTGGTAGATTGCACACTAAAACCGATTTAATGGGTGAACTTTCAAAAATTAATAGAATAATTGATAAAGAATATTCTCAAGCAAATAAATACACCTTTCTTGTAATTGACGCTACTACTGGCCAAAATGCACTCTCTCAATTGGAAACTTTTAGCGAATATGTAAACATTGATGGTGTGGTTTTAACCAAATTAGACGGAACGGCAAAGGGTGGAGTTGTAGTGCCAATTGCTCATGAATTAAAATTGCCTATATGTTTTATAGGTGTAGGAGAACAGCTTGAAGATTTGGAAGAGTTTGATTCTGCCTCTTTTGTCGATAATCTTTATTAAACTATTATATTTTTAAATTTTGAGAGAAAAAAATGATATATCTTGATAATGCTGCTACTACAAAAATAAATGAAAAAGCCTTAGAAGTTTATAATTACTATTCTAAGGTAGATTTTTTTAATCCATCAGCTGTTTATGCAATAAAAAATTCTCTTTGCTTAAGTCAAGCAAGACAGACAATTTCAAGAAAACTGGGCTTTGATGGATTAGATAACGTGATTTTTACAGCTTCTGCAAGCGAGGCTAATAATTTAGCATTTTCTTGTGTGGCAAACGATTATGTTATTTCTAACGGAGAACATCCTTCTGTTTATAATATGGCTTTACATTTAAAAGAAAACAAAAGGGTTTTATTTTGTCCTCTTTCCAAAAACGGTGAAGTTAACTACTCTGAGCTAGAAAAGCTTTTATCTTCCGAAACTAAATTTATATCAGTTATGCATGTCAGCAATGAAACTGGGGCAATAAATGATTTAGAAAAAATAGGTAAAATGAGAGATAAAATTTGTCCAGACGCCATACTTCATGTAGATGGTGTTCAAGCCTTTTGTAAAATTGATTTCAATATGAAGAAAAGTGGGGTTGATTTATATACAATAAGCGGACATAAAATAGGCGGACCCAAGGGCATTGGGGCATTAGTATTTAAAAATAAAAATAAGCTTAAACCCATTATATTTGGTGGAGGACAGGAATTTAATTTGCGTTCAGGTACAGAAAATCTTCCTGCTATAATGAGTTTAAAATATGTTGTTGAAAATAGAACTCCTAACACTGATTATATTGCCTCTTTAAATAAAGCCTTCTTAAATGAGCTAAATGATAATAATATCGAAATAAATTGCAAAAATGGATCCCCTTATATTTTAAGTTTATCATTTAAGGGAATAAGAGGGGAAACTTTTGTTAGCATGTTAAGTGATAAAGGAGTTTTTGTTTCGACAGGTTCAGCGTGTTCTTCAAAGAAAAAAGGAAATAGAATTTTATCTAGTATGGGGTTTAATGAGGAAACAATTATTTCAAGTGTTAGGGTGAGTTTTTTTGAATCAAACACTTTAGAAGAGGTGTCGCAAGCTGGCAAAATAATGCTACAAACTTATCATGAACTTAAGGAGAAAATGAATGTATAATAAAACTATTATTTTACGATATGGCGAGATTTACTTAAAAGGAAAAAATCAAAAGCTTTTTAAAAAGGCTTTGACTAATAATATTAAAAAAAGCTTAAAAGATTTTGACTATTCGCTTGAAGTACTTTGGAGCAGATATGTTTTAAAATGCAATGAAGATGTATTAGATGAAGTAATAGAAAAGCTTAAATTTGTATTTGGCTTAGTATCCTTAAGCGTTGCAGTTGAAATGGATGCAAAAAGAGGGACCATTGAAGATTACTTTTCCAAAATTAAAACAAATGCAAAAACATTTCGGGTTTCAGTTACTAGAGCAGATAAGTCATTTCCTATTAAATCAATAGACTTTGAAAAAATTTTGGGTGGATACGTTCTTGAAAACAATCCTAGTTTAAAGGTAAAACTTAAAAACCCAGAACAAGAAATAAGGGTAGAAATTAGAGATAATTTTAAAGCATATGTTTATGATAGTGAAATACCTCTTGCTGGTGGTCTTCCTTTAGGAACCTCTGGAAGGGGACTGCTTTTGTTATCTGGTGGAATAGACAGTCCAGTTGCAGGATATTTAACTGCAAAACGTGGCATGTATTTTCAAGCACTTCACTTTCATTCCTATCCTTATACGTCTGAACTTGCAAAACAAAAAGTCATTTCTTTAGCTAAAAAAATTAACGGTTTTTGTCCAAATTTAAAGGTAAATTTTGTAAGCATTACAAAAATACAAGAGGAGATTCACAAACATTGCTCACCTGAATATATGATTACTATTATGCGTAGATTTATGTTTAGGATAGCGGAAATTTTGGCAAGAAGAAAGCGACTTCAATCTATAATTACCGGCGAAAATTTAGGTCAAGTGGCAAGTCAAACTGTTGAAAGCATGACTTCAACACAAGAGGTTTTAAAACATCTTATAACTTTGCAACCATGCATAAGTTTGGATAAAACTGAAATAATTGAAATTTCAGAAAAAATTGGAACATATGAAACCTCAATATTGCCTTATGAAGATTGCTGTACTGTATTTTTACCTAAAAATCCAATTATAAAACCAAGATTATATAACGTTAAGAAAGAAGAGGCTAAATTAGATATTGATAAATTGATTGAAGAAAGTCTGGCAACATTAGAAGTATTAGAAATTTAAATATTTTATTTGTAACTAATTTCTTCTCACAATATTCTTTTCAAAAACTTTTTTCATTATTTTATCTAAAAGCATTTATGTTAAATTTTATAAAAAATATTTGACATAAGTGCTTTTTTCTACTAAACTAAATTTAGGTAAATTTATTCATTTAAATTTATTTGATGCCTTTGGCATTTTAAAGATATTATTAATTAAATAGAGGTAAAAACATGAACAATTTAAGCATGATTTCAAGTGCTGTTGTTTCAGTTTTTGTCGGATTGGGCGCCTTGCTAATTGGTTTAGCAGTTGGTTTTTTGCTAACCAAACTCATTATATCTAAAAGAGTAGGAAATAGTAAAACTACTGCCGCTAAGATTATTGAAGACGCATATGCAGAAGCAAAAACGATAAAAAAAGAAGCAGTTCTTGAAGGAAAAGAGGAAATGCACAAGCTTAGAGCAGAGTTTGATGCAGAACTTAAAGAAAGAAGAAATGAAATTCAAAAGTCTGAAGATAGAATTTCTCAAAAAGAACAATTTATTGATAAAAAAGATTTGTTCCTTGAAAAAAAACAGGAAGATATCGATAAATTAAAAACACAATTAGAAGAAAAAGAAATTAAAATTAATCAAACACTGCTACAACAAGAACAAATTAAAAAACAAGCTATTGAAGAACTTGAAAAAATTGCCATGATGAAAAAAGATGAGGCAAAACAACTTCTCATTAGTTCCATGATTGAAGATGCTAGAAAAGATTGCGCTAAAACCATTTCTCAAATGCAAAATGACGCAAATGAGGAAGGTGAAAAGATTGCAAAAAATATAGTTGCAAATGCTATTCAAAAATGTGCAACTGACATTACCAGTGAAATGACGGTAAGTTCAGTTGCAATTCCAAATGAGGAAATGAAAGGCAGAATTATTGGACGAGAGGGAAGAAATATTAGGGCTATTGAAACAGCAACCGGTGTTGATTTGATTGTAGACGACACCCCAGAAACTATTACAGTTTCCTGTTTTGATCCAATCAGAAGAGAGGTTGCTAGATTAGCGCTAGAAAAACTTATAATGGATGGCAGAATTCATCCAACAAGAATAGAAGAAATTGTCGAAAAAGTTAAAAAAGATGTGGACCAAACCATAAAACAAGCAGGCGAAAATGCAGTTAACGAAAGTGAGGTTTTTGGCATGCATCCTGAACTTGTCAAGATATTAGGAAGATTAAAATTTAGAACAAGTTATGGACAAAACTGTTTAAAGCATAGTTTGGAAACTTGCTATATTGCTGGAATGTTGGCTAGCGAAATTGGGGCTGATGTAAAGATAGCTAAACGTGGAGGATTGTTGCATGATATTGGAAAGGCTTTAGATCATGAATTAGAAGGCACACATGTAACAATTGGAGTTGACCTTGCTAAAAAATATAAAGAAAGTCCAGCGGTAATACATTGCATTGAAGCTCATCATTTTAATGTTGAATTTCAAAGCATTGAGGCTGTTTTAGTTCAAGTGGCAGATGCTATTTCAAGTTCAAGACCAGGAGCTAGGAGAGAGTCATTAGAAAATTACTTTAAACGTTTAGAAAAACTTGAAGAAATTTCAAATAGCTTTAAAGGAGTGGAAAAAGCTTTTGCAATTCAAGCTGGTAGAGAGGTTAGAATTATAGTAAAACCAGAAGAAGTTAGCGATGAAAGTGCAGTATTTCTAGCCAAAGATGTTGCAAAGAAGATTGAAGATGAAATGCAATATCCAGGTCAAATTAAAGTTAATGTCATACGTGAATCAAGATTTACAGAGATAGCAAAATAACTTAATGCTATGTACAAATAAGTACATAGCATTTTTATATTGTTAAATACTCAGTGCAATGATTATAAATTTCAATGACTAAGAGAAATTTAAAATAAAAAATAGAGTTTGTTAATATTTTATAGTTGTAAATAAAATTCAACTAGGAAATATCTTTCAAATTAAAAAAGTTAAAATATTCTACAATCTGATAAAATGGAGCTTTGGTGAAGTTGGCCCTTCTTTATATAGAAAGATATACAAATTGAAACTTAGTATTATCAATGCTTGATATTTTACTTGCTTAAATAAGATAAAAGCTACCAGTTTATAGGATCAGTAGCTTTTTTAATACTATTTATTTAATTTTAAAACATATAGTTTTTTAAATATATGTATGACTATAAAGTCAAATAGAATCATACAAGGATAAATTGTGGTTGAAAAATAGTTTAGAAAGTTTTCTGAAGTCATTCCAAATAATAAGTTAAAAGCAAATATAACTCCAGCTCCAATAAATAAAAGTAAAACTTTAATAAGCAAAGAGGTTTGTTTCATATCACTAATATTAATTTTTCTGTACTTGTTTTCATAGAATTTGATAATAGAATATATAAATGGAGTTGTAAACACAATTATAACGGCTAAGTAAAAGAATAAGTAACCGAAAGGTATGAGATTGAAGTTCCTTAAAATTACAAAAGTTAATACTGACTCAGTAACTATAAGTAATGTTAATATTAACATTTGATAAAAATTAAATCTATTAATAAATATTTCATTTTTTTCTATTTTGTTTTCATTATTAGAGAATCCACTATAAGTTTTTAATGTTATATTATCTTTGGCATAATAATTCTTTAAAGAATCATAATTATCAAAATAAATTGAGTTGCTTATCTCTTGTTTTACATCTGGTTTAGGAGAGTTGTCATGGATTTTTTTAGATACTGTAGGTGATGAATCTAGATGTGCAAAACTAGCCGGTTCGATTTTTTTAACTTTAGGCATTGCATCTTCACTTGGAGTTTCTGTTATAAGTACAGCATCATCCTTTTTTTCTTGCACGGGTTGAGGAGCAGTTTGATTAAAAAGATGATTTTCATCCTCATTCTCATTTTCTTGTTCTAAAATTCTTGCATCATCAAGTGGTTCAGAGTTTTGTTCATGAACAATATAAGATTGATTTAAACTAGTATTAGGTGCTTCATTTATGTCAGCTTTTTCAATGTTATCGTAACCAAATAAAATATTTGATGGAAGTTCTTTTGCCTCTTGAGTTTTTATTACATCTGCGTAACTTTTACCTTGCTTAACATAATTGGACATTTCTCCATCAATATTAAATTCTGGTTCTTTAAATTCTGGAATACTATTTTGTTTTTCTTGAGTTAAGTTTATAGAATTATTTGTTTCTTGAAATTCATTAACATTTTCAGGATTGTTTTTTTCATCAAATAGTTTCACATTGAAAACTGCAGGAGGGGAAGATGTAGTATCAGGTTTAGCAACAAAACTATCTGTTGAAAATAAATCATATTGTATAAAATCATCAGACTTATTTTCTTCGATAGGCTTAGAGATTTCTTTTGAGTTATCTTTTAAAGTTGAAAAGAGATTTTCTTGTTGAAGAATTGTAGGTCTAGACTCATTATTTTCAAAAACTCTAGAAACTTGAGTTTGAGATTTTTTTAAATCTTCCTGCCATTGCAAAACTTGTTTTCTACCATAATCTGTTAAGCGATAATAATGACGCCTTCCTCCAATATCGCTTTCTTTCCAATATGAAGAAACTAGCTCTTGAGCTTCCATTCTTGTAAGTGAACTATATAAACTTGGTTTTTTAATAACGAGTTCACCAAAAGTTTTTTCTTCAACAGTTTGTATTATTTCATATCCATACTTATCACCATCCAGTAAGGAGGTGAGAATTATAGTTGAAAGTTGACCTCTAGGAATTTCATTAATTTCCATTTTTCTTTTGTCCTTTTTTGTAATTATAAAAAAGATTAGGTATTATGTCAAGTATATTATTTAAATATTATGCATTGCATACTACCGCTAAAAATAAGGGAATGAGGGCTTTGCATACTATTAAATTCAATTTTAGAGAAGGGAAACCTTTAAAATGTTTTCCTATATATTCTGTTATTGTTTTTATTTAAAATCATAGATTTTATACTAATTTTATAGAGATTTAACATGAAATTAATTGACAGACTCTTTATAAGAAAAAACTTGTTTATGTCTTATTTTATAAGGGAATGAGAGGTTTTAAAGGAATAAACGGCATCTATATCTATTCGCAAAAGACAACTTTTGCGAATAGATATGGCTAAAAATAAATAAAAAAACAAGTTTTGCAACAAAAATTTATTTTTTTATAAAAAACGTCCTTTTCAATCATTTCAAATTTATGTAGATGCATAATTAAATTTATAAAATAAATATTATGCTTTGAAAAATTTTTTTAGTAAATAAAGCTTTCTATATTGATAAAATTTTAGTTACCTTACACTTATTAATCTGACTAAAGTAAACTATTTTATTAATAACTTATTCTAGCTTACTTTAAATCTAATATTCGTTTGGATTATATATAATTTGTTTAGTCAATTAGATAATAGTGTTTTATGTTATTCTTTAATCTATTCGCAAAATTCACATAATTTCACATTCTTTTAAAATATTTATCGTGGTAAGCTTTGGCAGATTATAATTCAACTCTGATAAGTCTATTAAAATTTGTTTTTGGCTTAAATCTATCAATTTATAGTTTTCTAATAGTTTATTTTGCTCAGTTGCAAGTATAATTTTTATTCTTTTAGGTAAAAATTGAAAATTATCTATAATAGAAAACACATCTTTGTAATTCAAAATAAGCTCTGTAGCTGTTTTTGTCCCTATTCCTTTTATTCCTGAAATATTATCTGAAACATCTCCTACAAGTGATTTAAAAGAACTATAGTAAGCTGGTTTGAATTTATATTCTAGCAAAAAAACTTCTTCACTATATAGTTTGCTTTTTTTGCCTCGATAAATGAATTGAGAAACATTTTTTTCAATCAATTGAAAAAAGTCTTTATCTGTTGAACTTATAATGATAAAATTATTTCTTTTAAGTGTGTTCGTAATTCCTGCAATATAATCATCTGCTTCGCAATCTGTTGTTTCAACCCACTTAAACTTTAAATAATTTAAAACGTGTTTTATTATTTCAAGCTGTACAAAAGGATTTTCAGTTTGAATAACATTATTATAACTTTTTCTGTTTGATTTATAATCTTGGTTGATTTTTTGCCTTTCAAGTTTGTTTTCACCATCAAAAACTATTAAAAGTTTGGTTGGGTTTATTACTTTTAAAGACTTTAATATTATTCCTATAAAGCATATCACTGCTTCAATGTTTTCATTATTTTTATTCATTATTTTTCTTGGCATACCATAAAAAGATTGAAAGAGTAATTGTGAACCATCTACAATTAAAATTTTTTCCATTTCCACCTTCTAAATTAATTTGTAATCTTAATTAATATTAATCTTATAGTTTAGTTAAAAAACAAAGCTTAGAATCTCTTTTAAACTATTACAGGATAGGATTGTATGTTGCCAGATTTTTTTATTTTTATAATCTGCATCATCTGGGTTTATACATAATGTAACCACGCCACTTTGAAAAGCAGTTTGGTCGTTTTGTCCATTTCCTATAAAGAGTATTTCCTTAGAGGATAAATCATAATTTTGTTTTACTAGTTCTATGTATTCGCATTTATTTTCCAGATTATGATTAGGTGTCTTGCAACTTGTTAGTTTTCCTTTACTATCAAACAAAAAATCATAAGCTTCAATTGAAGTTATGAATTGAAGAACATTTTCTCTTCTTAAAACATTCTCAATAATTTGTTTTATTCCACCAGATAAAATAAAAATTTTGATATCATTTTGGTTGAGCAATTTTAACACGTTAAAACTATCTTCAATCATTTTTATCGAGTTTGCAATATCATGCAATGTTAAATCAGTTACACCTTTTTCTATATATCTTTTGATTATTAAATCAAGCCATTGTTTATAATCAATTTTATTTTCTACAAATTGATTATAAAGCGTATCATCATATTCAATATCGTCTATAAACTCCCATATTTTACGCCAGCAGTTACTTCCCTTTTTACTTTTGGTAAGTGTTCCATCAAAATCAAATATCACTGCTTTCATAACTTTTTCCTTTTAATCTATTCGCAAAATTTTTGTGCTTTAAATTAAATAAATATTCACGATTTTTTCTTTGAATTTTAAACTATTTGATGATGCTTTGCTTGTTTACTCGCAAATCATGTTTGTTCCATAAACCTCTTGCTTTGCAAACTATCACAGTTTGAATGCTTTCATCAGCTTGCTTGAAAATGCCTGAAAACAAGTTAAAAACTTCTGTATTATCTGTTAGCAGACTTTTTAATTTTTTCATGATAAAAAAAATTAACTACAACTGGAGGTTTATTAAATTCTGATATTACACTGTCGTCATTTATCAAATATTTTAAGTTTGTTTGTTTACAGTATTCTTGAATTTCTAGGTCCAAGTTTTTCCAGTATTGCATGTCTTTTTTATTGTAAATATTATTATACAAAGGAAGTAAATTTGGATAAGAATTTTTTATGTAATTTAAGATAACTTGCTTATATTCTCCACGTAAATTCAAATTTTCAAGCCATATCATATTACAAAAATCTTTAGTTCTTTCAATAATTCCTTTTACATCAGTTATTCCAGGGAAAATAGGAGAAATAAAACATGTAGTCTTAACTTTATTTTCATAAAAAGTTTTCATTGCGGCTATTCTATTTTCTATTGATACTGCATTATCCATATCTTTTTTAAATGATTCATCTAATGTATTTATTGACCAAGAAACCATTGCTTCTTTATAAGATTTTATAAGTTCTAGATCTCTTAAAATCAAATCACTTTTGGTAGCAATTGTAATTTTGGCTCCACTACCTTGCATTTGCTCTAAAAAAGCTTTTGTTCGCTTAAATGTTATTTCATTTGGATTATAAGGATCAGTAACTGAACCAATGAAAATTTTTTTATCTTTGTATTTTGCTATATTTTTTATTGGTTGCCAAAATTTTACATCTAAGAAGGTTCCCCATTGTTCTGTATGCCCGGTAAATCGTTTCATAAATGAAGCATAGCAGTATTTGCATGCATGAGGACAACCAACATAGGTATTTACAGAATAATCATCAATAGGTAAATTAGATTTTGTTAAAATATTTTTTACTTCGATTTTATTAATTTTTACATCAGACATTTTTATCTTCAAAAATATTAATTTGTCTATTATCTTTTTTTAGAAATGAAATTTGTGAGCCATTTGATATAATATCACCTTCTTTTAACTCACCTAAAATTAATGGTGAGTTAGGATTATGTAGCTTGTAATTTTGAGCTGCAACTTGTGGATTTTTATTTGCATAGCAATATTTACATCCATTTAAACATGTATCATATGCACCAATATCTCTACTTTCTATACAATGACAGCCTTGTCTTAAGCCTTTATGCTTTAAATTTTTAAACTCACAATTATTTGATTTTCCAAAAATATCAAGTGTTGCACAACCTGAGAGTTGAATTCCATAATGTGTAAAATCACCACTATTGCCACATGTTTGAATGGTTATATTATACTTTTTGGCAGTATCTCCAAAAATTTTTGCTAGATTGTCCTTATCATTGTCAGTTAATGGTATAAGTTCAGGCATGTTAGTTTTTAATTTTTTATACATTTCGACAAAGCTAAATATACATCTATCTATGTATGGTGCAAGTTTTTTTGCTATATATTCAAATGTTTTAGCATGAACTTCAATAGTATATTTTTCTGTCAAAAGAACAGGGTCATATCTCCATGCAATTCTTTGTTTTCCAACAAGTTTTGCGAGTTCTATTAACGTTTTAATGCTTTCATCTATGCTTGGAACATCTGGTTCAATATCTTTTCCATATGCAGTTATGGTATAATAAAAATAAGTACGATATTTCTCTGTTATTTCTTTTAATCTTGACAAAATAGGTTTATAGTTTTTTGAACAAAACATAACTAAGTCAATCTTGTCAGGAGTTAAGTCATATCTAGTAACTTTGTTAGGAAAAAGCGGATTTCTAGTTAAAACAAATCCTTCATTAAATCTATTCAATAACCAATCTGAGTAAAATTGAACACTATCTGTTCTTGCTCCAGTATTTAATATCATATGACACCTACATTTTAGTTTTATTTTATAATTTTAAAGTCATAATAGCATTCAGTCTTGTACTGTAAATTTTAGCACGCAGTAATATCGGTCTGTTACAACATTTTTATAAAATGGCACGTTTCCAAACCTCCAATTCTGTTTTTGTTTTCTAAGTAATTTTCTTGAATTGTTCCTTTTATGGTTATTCCTAGATATTGTTGCGACACTATTTTGTTTTTTTTAAATCAAAATCTCATCACTCTTTAATTACTATCCAACCAGCACCATTGGATTTTGGAACTTTTATCGGATTTATTTTTTTTAATTCATCTAACCAAATTAAAGTACAAAATTTTTTATGGAGAATTGTTTGCCAATTTTCGAATTTGTCAATGCCTATTTCCTTGCCATAATCAATTTTAATTTGTTCAGCAATAACTGGGGTCAATTCATAAAATTTTACATCCTTGACAATTGCTTTTAATGTGGCATCTTTACCAGTTTGTTTCAGTAAAATTTCATCACCTATTTTAACTTTGTTGTAGGGTGCAATCTTATGCATTGACCAACGACTTTCAATTGTTTTCTCTCCATTTAATACCATATTATAAAACGGTTGTCTCATAATTGCTATGTGTTTCATAATTTTATTATACAATACTTTATTTAAAACTGTATTTAATTTTTTAATTTTTATTTTTCTTTTTTTAGTTAAAACACTCTATTTTCGTAGAGTGTTTGAGTGTCTTATTTTTAATTTGTGACATTTTTATTCTGTATTTTTTCTGAATAAATCAAAATTAATTTCGCGTTTTTTTGATTACTCGAAAATAAAGATTTTACCAAATTATATCCTTCCAAATATTGGATTATTTTAGCAAATTTTTTTAAAAAAATCAAAGTACCAATTATCATTATAAATACTTTTTTGTTGTCCATATGTCATATAGTTCTGTCTAGTGCCATTATCATTGCAATAGCACCTCAATCTTTTCAGTTGACTTTTATTTATCAGCCTTTATGTTCCCTGCTGGACAATTCTTGATATAAATATAATCAACCTCCAGAGGTGATTCGCCTCTTTTGTCAATTAATGTAGCTATTTTTCATTAACAATTCTTTTTATATACTCTTTAAAATTTTCATAAAGACTTCTTTCTGTTTTGTCTGTATAAAATTTATCCCGTTGTTTTAATGCTTGTAATCTTTCAAACCTATATTTTGCCGATGTTAAATTAACATTACACAACGTCTTAATCTCCTCAGCTCTAGAAACTTTACATTCATACAAAACACATATTGGCATTAATAATCGAGCAGCAAACATATTTGCTTCTTGTTCTCTAGTTCCAGAAAAAATCTCAAAGTGATTTAAAACAATATGTCCAATTTCATGAGCAACCGTAAACCTTTGTATTTCAAGTTCTACTCGATCATCATAATAAATAAAATAATTTTTATTTCTAAATTCAACAAAACCTAAATTGTTGTCCATTAATAACTGATATTGTTCAATATTTTGTTTTATTAGCTTAGAATAAGGAATTGTCTTCCATTTGTTATTCTTTATTATTTTATTTAAACTTATGGGTAATTCTTTTATTTTGTTTTCAATTATAAAAACCCTACATACACGACTAAGATAATAATACTTTTCTTTGGTTAAGTTCACTTTCGGCTCAACATTCTCTAAACCCCTTCTTGTTTTCCCTATAATCATAGTTAATCTAACTTGTTATCTTGTAAAGAATCCGCTAGATTAGTAATTGTTTTTAAATCTTTCTCATTTAATGAGAAATATTTAAAATCGCCACTCTTACCAATAATAATGATTTGATTTTCCAATTCACTACCCAATAAATAATCTAATGTAACATTAAACACTTTAGATATTTTTAAAATAGTTTCAATATCTGGGGATCTTTTACCCGTTTCCCATAAACCAACCGCACCAGAAGTAACATCTAACTTTTTTGCAAGTTCTATTTGAGTTAATTTATTTAATTTTCTTAATTCTTTTAATCTTTTCGAAAGCATCGCTTCCTCTCTTATTATTATATATATAATATTATAACACTATGTATATAAAATATCAAGCAATTTGAAATTTATAAAAGTTTCACTACAATCTGTTGCTTTTTATTTGCCTTCACAATATATTTGTGATATTATACTTACATATTGTAATAAAAGTTACATAAATAAATTAATTTATTGCTGTTTTATTACACATCGTTGTAATACAAGGAGATTGTTATGTTAAAAAGAGAGTTGAAAACATTGCTCGAAGATTATTGGTATGATAACCAGTATCTTAAAGAGAAAGCAAAAGAAGTTGAGTCTATGAACACTCTTATTTGCTCTAGCAAAGACTCCGATTTTATTATGAGCACCAAACAATATGAAGAGTTAGAAATGTCCAAAATATTTGAAAAGAAGAAATATATTGAGCGACTTTTTCAAAAATTAAACCAACCATATCGAACAATTATGTATATGAAATACATAACATTTTTAACATTTGACCAAATCGCTGTTCAAATGAATTACTCTACTAAACGAATTTATCAACTACATAGTGAAGCAATAACTATTTTATTAAAATTGATAAATGAATCAGATATAGATATTAGCAAGAATTAGCAACAATTAGCAAAAGTTAGAAGGCATTAGAAATTGTGGGAATTATACTCAAATTGTAATCAATAAATAAAAGGAGCGAAATACAATGAACAATTTCAAACTTAATGCCGATGCTTTTGATTTAGGAACATCAACTATTAAAATTGCTCTTGAAACCTTACCAGATGATATAAAAATTGTTGATGCTATTTTAAGTGTTAAAGTTCAATCGGTAACTACAAATAGTGAAATACCCGTTCACTATTCCCCAATTGGATCTAGTTCATCTAGCGAAGGTTGGAAAAATGTTGACAATGTTATCTTGTCAGCAAACCACATTTTAAAAATCAACATTAGTGACGAATTGCAAGATGCCCTACTTAAAGAAGCTACGCATTTGCAATTGAACTTTGGTGCTACTAATATTACTTTTGCACTTGATTCTGAAAGTGATTTTATGAATATTGATTACATTTCACTGGCAGAATTTCAAAGCAATGGTAATAGCCACAAAATCAATCTGGGCAAAAGTGGGCAGGCTTCTATTGACTTAGCAACCGGAAGATTGACTGTATCTACTCCAATAGTTCAGACAGATAGCAAAACATTGCCTTTATCTGTTTTTGCAAACTATCATTCTGTAGAAAACACCAAAATTCCAAATGATACTGGTATGCCCCAAAATTGGCATCTAAATGTAAATCAATTTCTTATCAAGGAAAACGATTCTGACGGAAACCTTAGATTTACTTATATAGATGAAAACGGAAAAAATCAAATAATTGAAGAAAAATATTATTATCTAACAGAAAATGAAGAAAATCCAAAAGAATATGTTTCTAGAAAAGACTTAGCCGTAAATCTTGACGGAGAATATATCTTTGAAGATAAAGAAATAAAAACCGAACTTGTTTCACCTTCTGGATTAAAACTTGTTTCTTCTATTGCAGGCATTCCTGGTTCAGAATTAGTTGATTATGAACCAGAAGAATTAATTAACATAAGAAAACATATAGACACTTTAATAAAAAATAGAGATTCTATCAAATCTCAAATTAGTTCAAATAAAGAACAATTAATGATTTTAGCGCTCACTAAAGAGGCTTTTAAAAAACAAACAGAATCACAAGAAACTAATATAACAAATGAGAAAACTTTAATTGAAAAAGAATTTATGTTTAATAGACTAAATTCACCAGATTTTATAGAACATAGAAATGCTGAAGCTTTTTGGAACTATTACTATGAGAAAAACAACCAAATTCCCGAAAGTGTTTCTAGAAATCTATTTAAATATTCATCACAATATGCTAATGAAGCAGAAGATTATATAGTTCAAGAACTTCCAATACCTAACACCACAGATAAGTTTTTACATAAAGCTGATGTTGATGTATTAGTTAACGCAATTCGTAATTATAGCGTTGTATTAAATTTGGGACACAAGTTTGACACTTCAACCGATTGTACAATTACTAATAGAAGGTCTAATGTCTCAGATACGGAAGAATTATTAACTAATATAAGTCAAGACGATTTTAAAACAATATTAAAGAAAATCAAAGATAATTGCATTGAGGAAAATCCCAAAGAAGATGTGATTTATTTCGATACTTTCACTGAATGTGATATATCTAGTTTTTATGAAAAACATAATAAAATCAGCTTATTCTTAAAAGATAGTATTAATATTGATTCGCAGGTATCTTCTTTTCTTGATGCTAATAAGAAGTATTATGACTCACTTGTAGAATATGAATCTGAACTTGCTAAATATTATCATCAACAAAAGCTTTACGAATCGCAAGTTCCTGTTCACTATCTATATAACGATAGCAATGTTATCTATGGCTTTGGCAAAACACTTGATACAGATGATAATGAAACCAATATATATAGGTTGATTTTAATTACAGATGCTTATGAAAACACCATATATATTTCCTATGATTCATTAACTTCTAATCATATTGATTCTATTACAGACTCTTCTAAAAAAGTAATTAAGTTTGAATATGATAGTTCCACAAATTACCTAAAAGAAATCATCGATGCCAGAGAACGAAAAACTTGTTTCGTGTTTGCTGATTCACTACTTAAAGAAATTAATCATAACGGACAAAAAACATTACTCTCATATGCTGATGACAATAATCTTCAAGGTGTTCTTTCCCCTGCTGGAACTGGTGCAAAGTTTACCTATTCTAATGGACAAATTGCCGAAGCTCAAGCAATATCTGTAATTGAAAAAGTAGAACATAATTTACCTGTCTACAAATCAAGCTTTCAAACTGATTCATCGTTTATTGATTGTACAATTGAAGACGATAAAATTAACTTTGTTTACAACAATTATAAATCAACTTCTATTTCTAATACAAAAAACAAAACTATTACCTATCTTTTTGATAAATATGGCAAGGTTCGTAGCATCTATGAAAATAATTACACAGGTGAAGGCTCAGATTTTAATCTTGAAGAATTCAGTTCTAATGTTACTAACTTTGATTATAAAGACAATAATGTTACATTCAAAGCTTCTAAATTGCCTTATTCAATCAACTACCTTGAAGATGTACATTTTGATACTGGCGTAGCAGTCGTATATAAAGATGCCTTATCATTGGGTTCTTTAACATGTGATGTCGATTGTGTTCCCTATAGTTATCCAGTTTATGAAAACTATTACTGTATGCCAGAAACAAAAGAGAAATTAAGTGTTTGCTTAAGTGAAGATATGCTATCTAAAATTAATGACATATCTTGTTCTCACAAAACATTTGTGCTTTCTGGTTGGGCAAAGACCGATTCTGCTTTTGTTATATCTGATGAAGATGCAACAAATTTACCAGAGTATATCCAAAATAGAAAATTTGAAATTCGCGCTGAAATCACTTACATAGATGGAACAACCCACTCTCAGCATCAAGTATTTGATTGGAGAAATACCGAGTGGCAATATTGTGCATTACCTATCGTGCTTGCAGACAAAATTATTGCAAAAATGGAATGTTTCATTGATTACTCGAACAATACAAACATAGACAAATTAATTTTTACAGACCTTGAACTAAAACAAGGAGATTTTGAACGAGTAGACTACAATTCAGATAACCTTCCAATTAAAAAATCTACCGGACATTCTGAATGGGAAACAACTTATACTTATGACGAAAATCAAAAATTAATTTGCGAAACAATCGTTAGCAAAAAAACAAAAACTGAATATTCAACAACATATGAATACAATAAAAATGGCAAGTTGATAAAATCAACCGACTTTAATGGCATTATTAAAGAAAGTGTATATGACGATAAAGGTTCAGTTATTAAAACACTAACCTATCACAAAGACGAACCTGCCAACATTATCTGTGAAGAAACCTTCCTAGATGAAAAAGGTCAACAAACTTATGCTGTTAATGAATTTGGAGAAAAACTCTACGATTACGAATATCTTGATGGCACAGGCGTAACATCTTCTACTATTGACACTAAAGGAGAAAAAACTTCTTATGGATATGCTTCTGATGACACACTTATTCAAGCCACAACTACAATAAATGGTGAAGAAAATACAAATATCTATGGCTATACTTTGGATATGCTAACCTCCCTAACTCATAATAACTTTGATGTAAAATATGCATATGACAATAAAGGCAGAAAAACAAGAGTCTTGATTTCTGACAATGAATACCTAAGCAAAACCTATGGTGAAAATGAAGAAATTACCACCCTTGCAACTGGTGAAAGTTATAAACAAACCTTTGACAAAAATGGCAATGTTTTGGAAGTTTACTACAAAAAATCTGCTGAAGATGACTATTCTAAAATTGTTCAAAATATTTATGATATCTATGGTAATTTACTTTATTGTAAAGACCTAACAAATAATACTGAAAAAGTTCATACATATGATTATGACAACTTTGGACAAATTGAAACTGAAGAAACAACTCAACACGGAGTATCTGTTTCTATCGAAAATGAATATGATGATAATCATTCAAATGTTGAACATACGACAATTGAGATTAATGGTGCTAAAATTAAATATGATTATGTCCATTCTATCTCTCCTGACGCAAAACTTGAAAGAATTACCTCTGATTTAGGTGATGAAAATATTTCTTATGATAAACTTGGAAGAGTTCATAAAACTGAGTTATCTTCACTTGCAAAAGAATTTTCTTATCTAAAGAAAGGTAATTATACTTCAAACTTAGTGTCAAAAATTAAGTTTGCTAAAAATGATGTTATCAACGATAGCCTTTCATATAAATACGATGAAAAAGGCAATATTGTTGAAGTAAGACAAAATAATAAACTTGTTGCAAGATACAAATACGATTCACTGTCTCGTATCATTCGTGAAGATAATAAAGAGCTTAACACCACTACAACATTTGAATATGATGCTGGCGGAAACATCACATGCAAAAAAGTTTATGCATTCTCCATCATTGAAAATCTAGACTTTGAACAAGAATTACAACATATTCCTTACACCTACCCTATTTCTGGTTGGAGAGACCAACTTCAAGAATATAATGGTGAAAAGTTTGAATATGATGCAATTGGCAACCCTACAACCTATAGAAATAAATCTCTTGTTTGGTCACATGGCAGACAACTAGATAAATTCGCAGACATTGCAGAATTTACATATAATGCTAATGGCATTAGAACTTCTAAGATTGCAAATGGGTTCACTACTTCATATTTCTTAAATGGTAATAAAATAATTAAACAAAAAGATGCTTCAAATGAAATGTTGTTCTACTATGGAGCAACAGGATTAACTGGATTTAAACTTAATGGAACTAATTATTATTACAAGAAAAACGCACAAAACGACATTATAGGCATTTATTCAACAGATGGAACACAAATTTGCGAATATCAATACGACGCTTGGGGAAATCAAATTTGTAAATATTTGTCGAATAATGGAGAATATGTTGCAATTGAAAAAGATTATAATTATAATGACATTAGTATCACTAATCGTTTCATTGCATATAAAAATCCATTTAGATACAGAAGTTACTACTACGACTTTAATTAAAACAATAGAACTCATAAATTATAATACAAATTTTGAATACTCGCCTTTTCTATTTTTATTAAATAAAAAAAGACCTAAATTCTTTATATCTAAGAATCTAGGTCTTATTATTAAATTGTTAAAGTTATCTTAATTTTATTTCAAGTTCATTAATTTTTGCTCTTGTTTGATCTCTCTGCAATCTAATTGGTTCGTATTCTACTTCAGAAAGTGCACCATCTAAATATTTAAGAGCTTTATAATCGCTTGTTGATAAAAACTCTTTTAATGCTTGAATTTCTTGAAGTATTTCCATATTAGTTGCAAACTTTTCTTGTTCCTCAGTTAGTGCTAAATCAACAACTGTTAATACACTTTCTTTAACAACCATACTTTGTCTATATATGTTGTATTGAGGTATTTCATTAACATAAATAAATGAATTTGACTCTGGAAGAGATTTCTTCAATTCTTCCTCGTTGGAAATACTTGTTATTGATACTACCTTTCCACTTGATTTTTCATAAATAATTGTAAACATGTTTTTCTCCTTTCTAATAATTAGTTGATTTTACTAGTTTTTTACAAATTATAGAGCCTGTTTTGTCCATAACTATTTGATTGGTCTCTGGCTTTATTACAATATCATTGCAAACTAAATCGCAAGGCAAATCGTAACCGGTTTCATTTATTGTATAATAATATAAATTATTAGTAATAACTTTTGAAGATTCTACTTTGAGTATCTCAACAAAATACCTTGCAGAAAGGTCATTTTCATCTGAAATTTTAACTTGAACATAAGCAATTTGCCCTACAGTTAAGTGGGAATTATCTGCATTTCCACAATTCCATGTGTCATTAGTCCATCCCACATAGCTATTTAATTGTTCTCGAGTATAACCAACAATTCCTACCTGCCTATTTACTTGTTTAAAAGCCTCAAACTGAATGTTCGTTTTGTTTGGATCTTTAATGTGAATTATAGGACTTGACCTACCATCAATCCATCTATCACACCATTCTTTATTAATATCATCTATTGTAATCGATGTTCCATTATATTTATTGTATTGAGTAATTACCGATGAAAGTTTTATAAGTTGTAATGCTGTAATTCTAAGCCAAGTTGTATTTTTATTATTATTAAAGTCAAACCTTAATGGATAATTCCCCGAAGAGAAAGATTCTCTACCTCCAAAAAATCCAGCTCTCTTCCAACCACTCATTGGACCTCCACCACAATAATTTTCATGAATTACAATCGGAACTGAGCCAAGGGGAGGTTCGGATATTGGAAAATAACATTCCATGGATCCGCCCTGTGTATATCCCATAGCTTCTGTCAAAAAATAATACTTACTCGTATTTTCTAATGCTAGTGAGTTTGTTGTGGTTAAAAATCCTTCATTATAATTTGCATTACCTTCTAATCCAAACATATATTCTCGTGGTTCCCAATTACTATCCAATTGCAAATAATTAAAATTGTATTTTTTTGTTAATTGACTACCCATATAATAATCTAAATTGTCATACGGAACTTTTGAAGAAACGCAACCGTAGTTTATTATTGTTTCCCACTCACGTATATTGTTGTCGCACCATTCTTTAGACGGTTCATTTCCACTACCAAAAGTATCTGTTAAATCTATCATAATGAATTTCGACAACCAGATTTCGTTTCCGTATGTAGCCACATTTAAATGCCCAACACCACTTCCAGAAGAACCTCCAGCAATTTTGCTATATTTTACCCAATTTCCATTAGTGTTGTCTCCAATGTACAAATTAATAAAATTAGTTCCCCCAATCTGAACTCTAATTGCAGTGTTGGCTGTTGCTAAACTTCGAGCCATGACTCCTAAATAATATTTGTGAGACATGTCTAAATTAGGCAGGGTTTGAGACATTGAATTTTCTCCTGAAACATTCACATGAAAACTACGATAAGTTTTATAACCCGCAGGTGAAGTCACGGCTTCTGCGCCATTAAAAGTCCAAACATTCGAGGTAATATTTCCATATGTACCATCTGCAATCATGTTTCGTGCGTTTTTATAATGACATCTTATTGAATTGCAATATAAAGTACCATCTTTACCAAATTTTACTGCCATATTCTATCTCCTTTTATACATAAGTAAATACTAAATTGCCACTACTATCCTGCGTAACTTTCCAGCTTCTATAAGTAAGAGATATCCCTCTAACATTGGTATCAAAAGCGTCACTTCCTACTAATAAAGTTGGGTTAGTCGACCCCATAACTCCACCGCTCATACCTAAAATAGTTCTTGTAGAAACATTGTCCTTATCTGTTGCATTTATCCTTCCATCAATACCAAATTGAACCGCATTGGCATCTGATTGTCCAAGAATTACTGGACCACTTAATTTTGATTGTCCTGAAACTTCGAGAGTTCCCGTACATTTTATATTTGCCATGTTAATAACCTCCTCATATTAAATTTCAATAAAAGACTTTTCCAACTTTTTTATTCTTTTTTTAGTGCCATTAACCGTCATCACAACTCAGTTGCAAAGTCTTTAGATTTCTATATTTTTGTTCATGTTCTAAATAACAAGTATTAAACCAATATTTCATTAAACTTAACTCTTGTTCATTAGTCATTTTTACACCTTATACACAATCAATACTGCCGCACAAAGATTATGATTAGCGTTATTTTTCCCTTAATGTTTTTTTAATGACTTGAAATTAAAAAGTAAAAGTATTTGTAGTGGAATCATAAGCAATATTTGTAAGAATTGCTTTTGACTCCAAGGTTGACACTCTTGAAGAAACATTGTTTATTGAAGAATTTAGATTTGATGTTGTTGTGTTGATACTAGTAACCATAGATTCAAAAATGGTTTTATCCGTTTTTGTATCCGCATCAAAGATTGATACATAAGAACCTTCAACACTAACCTTAGTACCCTGTTGTTCTACAACCTGTTTTGCCAAATCTTCAACCACTGTTTGTGTGTTTTCAGATGCTGTTTTTGCTTCTTGAGCCAAAGTTTTAGCCTCTTGCGAAGTCGTATTAGCCTGTTCTGCAACTATTTCTGCGTTATTGGCAGTTGATACTGCCTCATCAACTGTTGTAAGTGCGTTTGATGCAATATTTTTTGCTTCAGTTGATGTTGTGTTTGATGTGTTTGCAATTATTTTTGCCTCTTCTGCAATTGCTTTAGCTTCTTGAGAAGTAGTATTGGCCTGCCCTGCTGTAGTGTTAGCAGTACTAGATATTGATACCGCATTGTCCGCCTTTATATTTGCATTATTTGCAGTTTCCACTGCGCTATCTGATTTAGTATTAGCCATGTTGGCGGTAGTTACTGCATTTGATGAATTAGCATTTGCAGTATTAGCAGTGGTTACTGCATTGTCTGATTTTGTGTCCGCAGATATAGCAGTTACGACAGCGCTATCTGACTTTGTGTTTGCATCAACAATACCTTGTTGAAATCTACTCATTACTGTTGCATTAATAGGAGTTCCTTCAACACTTGGCTCATCTGCCAATTCTACATCAGCAACAATAGTATCTGCTGTTTGACTTAAAATTTTAATTTTCTTTCTTCCTGGATAGCTTGATACCCTGTCTAAAAAAGAAGTCTGTTCCATAAAATTCTCCTTATTTTGTTAAAGTTTTTTGATAATTTTCGATTTCTGTTTGTTTTTCAGAAATTGCAGTTGTGAGTTTTTGTTTCTTTGTTTCCAACTCAGAAAGTTGTGTGTCTATTCTTTCTGCTTGAGCGATGTCCTGAAACATTGAATTGTTCTCAATATAGCTTCTTATAGACAACAATCTTTCAATTTCAGTAATTGTTGTTTCTAGATTTGTCTGGTCTAATTTCAATGCTTGTGAAATTGTTTTAATATTTTGCTTTATGTACGAAATTGTTTCTTTGCTTAAATCTGTCTTTTCAGCTAAACTTGAACTTTTCGAACCTTTTATCACAATTACAACACGCGAATAAATAGCATATATAGCGACTGCAAGTACATATGAACTAGCCATTGTGTCATATACTATTACATCAAACCATTTGCCTTCAAACAATCCGAAATAAAGCATACTTAAAATCAAAGATAGCACCATTGGAATAAATACAATAACTGTATTAACCGCTTTTCTTTTATTTTCTTGTAGATTTGCAGTGGCTATTTTAATAGGCCATTTAATCAACATTGTTAGAGCAAAAACCAATATAGAAATTACAATCACTTGAATAGAGATTTCTTTTAAATTTAATAAAAATTCACTTTCCATAGTTTCTCTCCAATTTTTTGATTTTCGACTTATTGATTATTTGTACCTCCTTCAAATGTGATTATAATTCCTACAATTTCTAATGCTTTCTAAGTTTTGCCAATCCTTGCTAATCTGTGCTAATATTTGATTTCGAATATTAAAAGACTGTCGCAAAATATATTTGCGACATTTTGATTTTTATTAAAATAATCAAAAAATACAAATCTTGCCAACATAAAAATAAGACTTTTCCATTGTGAAAAGCCTTTTAAGAAAAATATTTATAAAAATGAAAAATCGCTGGTACTCCTAATTTATAGGCATTTCAGCGACATTGATTAATAAGATATTATATGGAGCTGCTGGGCGGACTCGAACCGCCGACCCGCGCATTACGAATGCGCTGCTCTACCAACTGAGCCACAGCAGCATATGGCATTTAAATGCCATTTATTTTGATTGGGAAATAAACAAAATACTAAATATAGTTAAACAAATAAAATTATAAGAAATTATTTTTTTTATTTATCGTTACTCTTATTTTATCTTTTTATTTCAAGTTCAAAAGAAACACGATTTTTTTCTGGTTGTGTAGATTTAATAACAACTTCAATATTTTCACCAAGTTTGCATATTTCGTATATATTCACTCCGGACAAATTTGTTGCATCACTGATATGAAGCAAACCTTCAACACCATTACTCAGTTTTATGATGGCGCCAAAAGGCAATATTTTTGTTACCTCTCCTAAAACCTTTTCCCCTATTTTCAAACCTTTTATGAGCTCTTCTTTAGGACTTTTTTGCAAAACCTTGTAGCTTAAATTTACCTTTTTATTTTCTTTATCTATTTTAATAACTCTAAAAGTATAGGTTTGTCCAAGTTTTAAAACCTCATCTGCCGACGTAATTTTTTCATATGAGATGTCAGATATATGGCATAGACAAGATACACCATTGACATTAACAAAAGCTCCGAATGGAACAATTTTTTCAACATTTCCCTCAACAAGCTTATTGACAAATATTGAATTCCAAAAGGCAAGTTCATTGTTATATTGAGTTCTTTCTTCCAACATTTTGACAGATGCGACAATTTCTTTTTGTTCTTGATCAATAGAAGTTACTATTCCCTCCAATTGCTTATTCAAGTAAGATTTTGGTGATTTATAGTTGTTTGATGATATTTCATCATTAGGAATAATTATTGTGTACTGACCAAGTTTAGACATCAAACCTTCACGAATTACTTTTGTCACTACAAAAGAAAATGTTGAACCCAGTTTGAGTTCTTTTGCTTTTAAAGTTCCTATTATTAAACTTTCTGCTTTAGAACGAGAGGCTTCTATCAAGCCCTCATCATTTTTCATTTTTGTAATAATAACACTAAATCTTTCACCAATTTTAACGGCATTAAAATCATCAAAATCATCTTTTGGGATAAAAGCATCAGACTTTCCACCTATATTAAATATGACACCATCATCTCTTTTTAAAACTACAATACCTTCTAAAACTTGATTTAAGCGATATTGTGTAAATGTTTTGTCAATTGAACTTAGATCAAATACAATTTCATTATCTTGTTCTTCTATTTCTTTCACGGTTAATCTCCATTTTCTATTTTCAATTTATTATTGTACAAATATTTTTTTATAAAATCAATTAAATTATATACTAAACAAGATTTAAATTTTTTTTGTTTAATTTTTTAACATCAATTGAAAGTTGTTTTAGTCCATAGTAAATTTTGCTTTCAGCGTTTTTTATAACATCATCGCTTAGTTTTTTACCTATGAATTCATTAAAATAGAGGGGTTCCCCTATCTTTAAAGTATTAAATCTAAGTATTTTAGGTTTTTTTACTATCCACATAGGAATAACGGGCTTTTGCGATTTTATTGCGAAAATAGCTATACCCGCTTTGAAGTTTTCAAGTGGATATTTGTTTTTTCTTGTGCCTTCAGGAAAAATTGTTATAATTTTATCTTCTTTTAAAAGTTGTAAACATTTTTTAATTGAGCTTAAATCTGGGTTTTCTCTATTAATTGGTATAGCATCGCACCTATACAAAAAGCTCTTTTTACCCTTTTTAAAATATTCCATTTTGGCTAAATAATGTTGTTTGCGAACAAGATTTAATGATAACGTAGGTATATCCAAAGAACTTTGATGATTGCATGCATAAATAGCACCACCTTTGACTAAGTTTTTTTTGCCAACAACCTTAGTTGGTAAAAGAATTTTAGCTGGCAGCCATAAAATTATTTGTAAAAACTTTTGAAGAAACATTTTTACCTCATAGATTTTTTAACTTAGATATTTCATCTGTCGTTAGCATTTTAAACTCACCTCTAGATAGCCCACCAAGTTTAACATCACCTATTTGAACCCTTTTTAAAAGAAGCAACTTTTTACCAATAGCTGAAATCATTTTTTTGATTTGATGATTTATACCTTGTGTTATTGTAATTCTAATTTTAGTTGAACCAGTTGCTGCAGAAACGAATTCGACTTTAGCACTTGGCAATTTAACTCCATCAATGACAACTCCTGAACGCAATACGGCAAGTTCACTTTCCTTTATAGTCCCTTCTATTTTTGCAATATAGACTTTTTTTATTTCATTTCTAGGATGAGCAATTTTATCTGCCAATTTACCATCATTTGTAAAGATCAACAATCCTTCGGTATCATAATCTAACCTACCAATTGAAAAAACTCTTTCTTTTACATTTAAAAGGTCATAAACGCATTTTCTTCCTCGGTCATCGTGGGTAGAACAAATATATCCTTTAGGTTTGTTTAATTTATAATAAACAAAAGAATTAGCAGGCAAGGTTAATTTTTTCCCTTCAAATTCAACAATATCACTATTTTCATTTATAATCATCCCTAAGCCTTCTACAACCTTTCCATTGACCGTAACCTTTCCTTCAAAAATGTATTTGTCGCAGGTTCGCCTTGAACCAATGTTGCAATTCGCTAAAAACTTATTTAATCTTATCATAACTATAATTATATTATGTTTTAAATTTAATTGCAACATTTAAATAAGGCAATTAGAAAAAGAATATTATTCTAAAAAAAACTGAAACTTAAAAATTTGTTAAAAAAAACTCCAAACTTTTTACTTTTTAAAGTAAATTTAGTATGGAGCATTTTTTTTAAAGTTAATTAATTCCAATTAGAAATAATTTCAGACAAAGCATCTTTGTAATTTAATTTTTCAACATCTTCATTTGCGCAAAGGGCTATTTCTGCCACTACATTTCCATTTTTTGAAATTGTAACAGTTCCTATTTCATCTCCTTTTTTTACTGGAGCATCAATGCTTTTTGGCAAATTAAAAGTCGTTTCAAATTCGTCGTTGACTCCCTTTTTATTAAGAGCAAAGTAATCTTCTTTTGCAAACAATTCTATTTGTTTTACCTTGCTTTTATTTACATCAATTTTACATAAAGGCGTGTTAGACATTAAAATTTGCTTATTTTGGAAATTTGCAAAAGCAAAATTTAAAAGCTTAGTTACATTTGAAAATCTACTTTTTGCGTCTTTGGCGCCAAGAGAAACCGCTATAAAACGCATATTGCCTTTTTTTGCAGAGGCTGAAAGACAATAGCCTGCTTCATCAGTAAATCCAGTTTTGCCACAATCACAACCTTCATAATATCTAATTAACTTGTTTGTATTAACTAGCTCTGTTTTTCTTCCAGAAGGATGAACTAGTTCATCCATCCAGATGGTACTATACTTATGATAAATATCGTGTTTAATAACCTCTCTCAAAAGAGTAGCAACATCTTTAGCACATGAATATTCTTCTGGCATAGGAAGTCCGGTGCTATTGGCATA
>CALKLQ010000029.1 GCA_937992055.1 uncultured Clostridia bacterium
ATCGGAAGCCATAATCGCTAAAATATTGCATCAAAAATTCTGCTTGTTCTGCACCTTCAGTTGATAATTTTAATTTCGTTTTATTGCTTAATAACTCAACTAAAATTTTTAATTCTGATGTGCAAATTTGATTATTATTAGTATCGTAAAAGTCTACTTCAATTTCAGCTGATACTGAACCTGATGTTATTACTGCATTGAATAAAATGTAATCATTCATTTTAACTTCATACTGTTTTTCAATGCCGTTAAAATCTTCAACTTTTGTCAAATCTATTTCAAAAGTGTAGATATTGCTATCACCCACTTTTGCTAAGGTCACGCTTGAACTTTTATATTCAAAGCTTTGTGTTACAAATTGATTTTGAATGTCTATTTGTCCATTTATATAACTCTTAGAAGTAACTTCTTTATATAATTGAATTCCACAAACTAAGCCTCCAATAATTATCGCTCCAGTTATAATGTAGAAAACTACTTTTTTACCACCTTCACTTTTTAATAATATTGCAAGACCTATACAAATAGCTATTCCAATTGCACAATATATAACAACAGATATTATTCGTTCAAAAGTCGCTAAACAAAGTAATTGATTTATCATAGGATTACCTCCTCAAATTCAGAGTTAATCGCGTTTTCTTCAATGTTTAACAAAATTGTACTTTCGTGCTCTAATTTCTTTAATTTTGTGTCTTTTAATGAATTATCTAAAAAGTTTATAGTCTTAGAACCTGTCAATGTAATTTTGTTTAATGTAACGCCTTCAAAAGCATTGAAATCAAAACCGATAAAATTTATTTCATTATCTGTGAAATAGCTTGAATTAACATCAATTTTAATGTTTATTTCCGCTCTTGGCATTTTGCTTAAAGTCTCTTTTGTCGCTACAGATAAATATGCAACTTCGCCGTTATATGTTTCGCTTGTCCTATATTCCAAGTCCTTTTCTGTCAAAGTGTATACAACTCTTTCTTGCCAATACTCGGTATTTATTGAATCATCGTTACCATATTTTGAATTGCAATTAATTTGTCCAAATAAAGATTGTGATGCCCTTGTTACTCCATTTGCTTCATAATGGAATTTCAAAACTGCATAATTAAATATTTGGTCAGTTATATTGTCTTCAACAAATTTACCTTTTGCTTCATCAAAAGCATATACAGTGAAATATTTTGACAAGTTTATTGTTATATAAT
>CALKLQ010000030.1 GCA_937992055.1 uncultured Clostridia bacterium
TGTAGCTCCTGTTATGCTAGCACCAGTAGCACCAGTAGGGCCGGTTGGACCAGTTGCGCCAGTGGCTCCTGTAGGTCCTGTGGCACCAGTAGCACCATTTGCACCAGTTATACTTGGGCCAGTAGCACCAGTAGGGCCAGTAGGACCTGTTGGACCAGTAGGACCGGTAGGACCCATTATGCTCATACCTGCAGGGCCGGTAGGACCTGTTGGGCCGGTCACCCCTCTTATGAGAAGGGTGTCAGTTCTATTACAACAATTAAAGTTATTACAACCACAGTTATTACAACCACAATTATTACCATGATTACAAAAGAACATATTTCACCTCCATTTCACATTATGCAAAAAATTAAAATGTGGTTAAACAAGGCTATAAAAGTGGTTTAATTAATATACAAAAAAAAGGTTTTATATGTTATAATGCTATTAGGAGAAAATAAATGGATGCAAAAACAAAGCTTGAACTTACTTGGATTGGAAAAGATGAGGAAAAAAGCATAGAGCCTAGAATTTTGATAGAAGATTGCAGTTTGAGTAATGTATCTTTGGACGAAAATACTGAAAATATGTTGATTTATGGTGATAATTTATTAGCTCTTAAAGCGCTTGAACAAAACTTTAGTGGCAGAATAAAATGCATATATATTGATCCTCCTTATAATGCAGATGCAACGGGGGTGCTTTTTGATGACAATATTGAACATTCTATCTATCTCAGTTTAATGCGCCAAAGAATTAAACTACTTAATTCTTTACTAGATAAAAATGGAGTGTTTTGTATGCAATGCGATTATAATGAAATGGCATATTTAAAAATTGTTTGTGATGAAATTTTTGGAAGAAACAATTATATTACAATGATAACGGTTAAGACCTCCTCAGAAAGTGGAGTAAAGGTAAATGCAAATAAACCTGCAAAGGTTTCTGAGTATATTTTAATTTATGGGAAAAACAAGGAACTTGTTGAATATAAAACAATAAGAATTGTGACTGGCTATGATAAAAACTATAGTTACTACATTAAAAATCCAAATGATGATTGTAGCAGATGGGAGTTTGAAAACATCAAAGAAGTTTTGTCTAAACAACTAGACAAAAAAAAGTACGAGCTAACAGATGATGAATTGAGAACTTTTCAAATTGAAAACAAGGATAGAGTTTTTTCTATACGAGATATTAGTGACAGCTTGAAAAAGTTTATTAAAGAAAATAACATAGACAAAGATAGTGTTTATGAATATGTCACTTCAAAAGGCAAAAAAACATTGCTTTATAAAAATGGTGAAATTATCTTTGTAAAAAATAAGGTTTGTAAGATAGATGGCAAAGATGAATTGACAAAAATAGCCAGTGATATTTGGCTTGACATCTCATGGGATGGAATTGCCAACGAGGGAGGAGTTGCACTAAAAAATAGCAAGAAACCGGAAAAATTGATTGAGAGAATTTTGCAAGCTTATACCAATAAGGGCGATTTTGTTTTAGATTCTTTTTTAGGTTCGGGAACAACGGTTGCCGTTGCCCACAAAATGGGTAGAAAATGGATAGGGATAGAACATAAAGAACAAATATTTAATTTAGTAAAGCCAAGATTGGATAATGTTATTGCGGGTGTTGAAAATTCCGGAGTGACTAAATCTGTCAATTGGAAGGGTGGCGGTGGATATAAATTTTATTCCCTTGCTCCCTCACTTATTAAAATTGATGCTTTTGGACAACCGGTTATTAATCCTAACTATAATGCTGAAATGTTGGCTCAGGCAATTGCAAAACATGAAGGTTATTATTATGCGCCAGACAAGTGTGTTTTTTGGAAACAAGCTAATAATCAATCCAACTGCTTTCTATTTACTACAACAAATCATGTTAATGGTCAGTTAATGCAAGCTATCTATAGTGAATTGAAAGATGATGAGCATTTGTTAATAGTTTGTAAATCTTATGACTCAAATTTGGAACTTCAAAGGAATGTTTCCATTAAAAAAATTCCTCAATCTCTACTTAAAAACTGCGAATTTGGAAGGGATGATTATAGTTTAAATATCATTTGTCCGCCTGAAGAGGAGGAAGTTGATGAATAATTTAAATAGACCTTTGTTTCCACAATATACCGTTGATTATCTTTCAAATGTCATGTCTTTAAGAAAACCACAAAAGCAAAGTCTTAAAATTTTAGACTCAATTTTAGATGAAATTGTTTTGTCTAAAAATTTAAATCTAGATGATGCAAGAGATTCAATACATGATGTTTATCCTATATTTAGTGATTTTGAACATTCCTTTATGTCATTGACTTTTGCTCTTGCAACCGGTGTGGGGAAAACAAAATTGATGGGTGCTTTTATTACCTATTTATATGCACAAAAGGGTATACGCAACTTTTTTGTTGTCGCACCCAATTTGACTATTTATCAAAAATTGAAAAATGACCTTGGAAACTATGCGGAGGATAATTTAAAATATGTTTTCAGAGGGGTAAGTTGCTTTGCAAACAATCATCCTAATATTTGGGTAGATGATGATTATAGAAATAGACCTGCTGTTTTGCTTGGTGACAGTGATTCTATTAATATTTACATTTTTAATATTTCAAAGTTTAACTCAGAAGAGAGAAACATGATGGCGCTAAACGAGTATTTGGGGCAAAGTTTTTTTGAGTACCTGAAGTCGCTTGATGATTTGGTTCTTATAATGGACGAGTGTCATCATTATAGAGCTTCAAAGAGTGCTGAAGCAATCAATGGATTAAAACCAATTTTGGGCTTGGAGCTTACCGCAACTCCACAAATAGAAAAAAATAATAAAACGATTCTGTTTAAGAACGTTGTATATGAATACCCTCTTTATAAAGCTATAAAAGATGGTTATACCAGATCTCCTTATGCGCTTACGAGAAGGGATATTTTGGCTTATAACTTTTCCGATGAAGAACTTGACAAAACCATGTTAAATGATGGAATTTTGCATCATGAAAATATTAAACAAGAATTGATTAAATATTCCTATAATAATCATTTGAAATTGATAAAACCTTTTGTGCTAGTTGTGTGCAAAAATACCGAGCATGCCGAATGGGTGCTAAAATATTTAAAATCTAATGAATTTAAAAATGGACAATATAAGGACAAAGTTATTTTAATCCATAGCAATCAAAGGGGCTTGGAAAAAGAGGAAAATATTAATCTTCTTTTAGATGTTGAAAAAAATACAAATCCTATAGAAATTGTTATCCATGTAAACATTTTAAAAGAGGGTTGGGATGTAAATAATCTTTACACAATTATTCCTCTTAGAACGGCGGCAAGTAAAACTTTAAGGGAACAGACTATTGGTCGCGGACTTAGATTGCCATATGGGAATAGAACTGGTGACAATCTTGTTGATTCTGTCACTATAACCGCTCATGATAAATTTGATGAAATTATTACAGAGGCGCAAAAAAGAGATTCTATTTTTAATGCTGAAGGCGTTATTTTTGCAGAGTATGAAAGACAAAAAAAAGTGGCGTTTGTTCAAAGTTCTTTTTGGGACAACGAATCTAAAAAATATGAGGTTTTGTCTAAAGCGGGCTTAGATTCTTGTGATAAAGATAGTAATGAAAATTATTATAAGGCGCTAAATTTAATTATTTCTGCTACCGCTGACGAAATTAAAAATAATCCAACAAAAGTTGTAAAAAAAGAGAACGTCATAAAAAAAATTGATGAGGACCTAGGCAAGCGTTTTAAAGATAACACAGATTTAAAACATATTATTGAGGTTATGTTTGGATTAGATGAACAACTTGTAGAAAAAATTCAAGATACCGAAATGTATATTCCAAAATTAAGGACCGAAAGTATTGGAAATGAGAGCTATATAATTCAAGATTTTGACTTAGATTTAACTAATTTTAATTACCTGCCAATAGAGAATGAGATATTGATAAAAAGTCTATTAGATTCTACCGATGCTCCAATCTTTATTAAAAAAGGAGTGGTGAACATTAATTCTATCAGTCCTGAAATTTATTTGGTTAACGAGATTAGAAACATAGGAGAAATAGACTATGAAAAATGTCCTGAGTTAGTGCAAAAAATTGTAATGCAATTTCTAAATTTTTATAGAGCAAAGTATCAAGAAGACGAGGTTAGAAACATTTGCATTATGTATAAAAAAGACATTGTTGAAAAATTTAAACAGCAATTACTTTTACATTTAGCGGTAAAATATGAAGGAATGATTGAAGAGGCTTTTGGCATAGAAACTATTGTTAGAGATTATGCAGTTGACTATTCTAGTTCAATTAAAAACCTTTTAGAAGCTCCAGATGATTCTATTTCATCTACTGTTTATGAAGGGGCTAACAAGTCGGTTACAAATCTTTATAAGTTTGATAGTAATAGTGAAAGATTATTTGCGCTTTCATGTGAAAATTCGCCAGAGGTTGTAAGATGGCTCAGACCAGCACCAAAACAATTTAATATTACTTATAATCGCGGAAAACGCTATGAACCAGATTTTGTTGTTGAAACCCAAGATTCTTATTATTTGGTTGAAATAAAAGACAAGAGGTTTTTAAATGATGTTGACGTGTTGGCAAAAAAAGATAGGGCTGTTAAATATTGTAAAATTGCCTCAGAATATAATTTAGCTAATGGACATAAAAAATTCAAATATTTGTTGATTCCTCATGACGAAATAACTTCTAACTCAAGTTTTAACAATTTAAAAAGTAGATTTTTAGTTGAATAATAAATATTTAAAAATTATGTCTTTGTATTAAATTCTATCATATAATTTTGTTTAGTTAATTTTTGATATTGCAAAAATTTAAAATAAATGATAAAATAAATTTGAAAAGAAATTAGATTTAACTTATTTTAAATTGAAAATTTATTTTTAACAGGTGAAAAATGAAAAAAGATGACATTAAATTGTGTGGTAAAATTAAGCCTTTGATAGGTGAAAATGGAAGATTTTATTTTGCCAAATGTTATAATTTTGAGTCAGGCAATATGCAAAGAACAGAAATGGAAGTTTTGCCAAATTCACTGCTTTCATTAGGTGAGGCAGAGATATCTATTAAATCTGAAGCTCCTACCATAAAAGAGATTTTAAATTTTATTCAAAAAAATAAGTTGAAGGGAATTAAGGCATATTATGTTAGGTCAGTTGGCTATAATAATTATATAAATAAAAGGGTTGCTAGAGTGGCATTCTATGGTTACCAGAAGGGATTTGAACATCAATATGAAAATGCCATAGCAAACTTAGACCAAAAGTCGCTGTAAGTTTAATCATTTTGACATTAAAAAAAGAAGGGTAAACCCTTCCTTTTTTATTTTTATTTAAATTATTTTGTTTTTTCAAGGTTGCTTAAAACAATTCCATCGCAACTTGTTGCAGCGTTCCAAAGTGATCTGAAACCAACAATTTCATTTGCAACTTGTCTTGAATTTTCAATTTTAGCTCCATCGTTGAAAGTGAATGTGTAGTCAAGTTTTTCTGTGTCAGCTTTAACTGTAATTGCAACTTTAACTTTGTTGTTTGATGCTGTTACATCTTTAGCGTTGTTTAAAATTGTAGCATATTCGTCATTGCCATGATTAACGCCCATCATTTCATTTGCTTTATATCCCTCGGCTGTTTTAACAATTCCAAATCTAATTTCATCAACATGTGAGTAGGTTTCGTCAACTTTTTTGTTAAATGATAAAACCCAAGCGGTGAAATCTCCATTTTCCATTGCAGACAAGTCTAAGGTGAAGGTAAAAGTGGTTTCATTTTTGTCCCAATCTAGGTTTTTATCCTCCTCACCAAAGTAGGTTGCACCTGACATATCATAATCTGCGTTAGCATTTGCTTTGTTGAACACAATGCCGGCCTTAGTTTCTGTTAAATTTGCATTTCCATCAAAAATATCTTTTGAGAAAGTGTCGAAACCATAGCTTATAGTTCTTCCACATGCTGCTAATGCGGTGCAAGAAACAAGTACTAAAAGCATAAGGCATAAGATAGATTTAAATTTTTTCATATTAACTCCTTATTTTAAATCTTAATATTTTTTAGCATTTTATTAATGTAAAGTCAAACAATTTAAAGTTTATTTTAAAAATTCGACAAATAAAAAAATACAAGAATATTTTCTCATATTTTTCATAATTTATTCATTGCATATTGAAATCATCGTCATTTCTTAATGTTTGTATAAGTTGCTTTTTAAGTTTTGTCAACTTTTTATAGATTGCGGAGGTAGAAAGATTATATTTTTCTGCTATCTGTTTTGCATTAAGTCCATTACGATAATAGTCTTTTAAAATTGGATTATCTTCAAAAAAATTATTTATTGTTTCATTTACAATTTCTTTTTCATAAACTTCAGAAGGGGTTTTGATATCACTAGCTGCACCGTAATAAAGCAAATTAACAGAAGCATCATGAAATTTTGCGTTTGGATCGTCCGCTTTCAACAAATAGTTATTTATCTTGCGATTTTCAGCTTTTCTTTTTCTAACTTCCATTTTTGCCAAATTATCTAAACAAATGTAAGCAAAAGTTGAAATTTTAACATTTTTTATAGGGTCATACTTTTTTATAGAATAAACAAAAAACTTTGTGACTATCTCTTGCACTAAATCTTCAAAATATAATGATTGACAAAAATATTTTGAAACAATTTTAGTTGCCAAACGATAAATTTCTGACACCTCTTGTTCAGTAAACGTGTATTCATTATTTTTTATTAATTGCATTTTTTGTTTATCTAAAATCATTTTATATCCTCGTATTAATTTTAATACATTAAAAAAATAAGTCAATAGGTAATTTGTTGTAGGTAAATTATATTTGACTTTTTATGCAAATAAATTTATACTAAAATCAAGTTAAAACTCATGTTAATGTGGTTGTTAAATTAGGGACATAACTAATCAAAAATTAAGTTAAATTAATTTGAGAAGCGTCAATCACATGAAGTTTTAAGTTTGCAAATTTAGCATAATTTGCTTTTATTTGCTTGATTTTGCAAGTTAGCTGCTAAACATACATATATATTTAAAGAACAAGGGCAATTTTTCACTTAATTTTCATACTTTCTACGCTTTTACAAAACTTTGCAGATTAAAAACAGGAAACTAAGCGCGAAGCGGTGTGAGATTTGCCAAGCAAGAAAGGTGCGAAGCAGGTTTTAAAATGTATATAGCAATTATACTTTAAAATGTGAAATTTTGAGCAATTGTGGCTACGAATAAATCGTTAAATATTTAATTTGAGGATGACCGAGTTGGAAACAGGGTTATTACGGCTTTAGTTACAAAAATCAACTTTAAAATTAAAAGGGGTGTTAAATGGAAATTTGGGTTTGGACGGGAATTATTGTTACATGTTTAATATTAGAATTCTTTTCTTCTGAACTTATTTGCATATGGTTTTCGACAGCAGGGGTGGTATCCTTAATTTTGGCGATATGTAAGGTGCCATTATGGATTCAAATTGTGGCTTTTGTTGTTTTGTCAATTTTATTGATTTTTAGTTTGAGAAAACTTTGCAAAAAGTTATTGCGAGGAAAAGATGAAAAAACCAATTCTGATGGTTTGATTGGAAAAAAATACAAATTAATTTCAGCTATTACTGAAGATTCAAAAGGAACAGTGAAAATTAATGGAGTTATTTGGAGCTGTGAAGGATTTGAAGGATTTTGCGCAAAAGAGGGCGAGATTGTACAAATTGTTGATATTAATGGAAATAAATTGATTGTAAAAGGAGAGGAAAAATGAATATATTATTGTCATCTATGCCAGTTGTCTTAACAGTGTTCATAATTATTATGGCGGTTGTTTTGGTTATTTTAAGTTTGTCAATTAAAATAGTTAAACAATCTACAGCAATTACAATAGAAAGATTAGGCAAATATTATAAAACCCTTCATAGTGGAATACATATGATTGTGCCTTTTATTGATAGAAAAAGCAATACAATTAATTTAAAAGAGATTGTGGCAGACTTTAGACCCCAATCTGTTATTACAAAAGATAATGTTACTATGCAGATTGATACAGTTGTGTACTTTCAAATAACTGACCCTAAACTTTATACATATGGTGTTGATCATCCGCTAAATGCAATTGAAAATTTGACCGCAACAACTCTGAGAAATATTGTTGGTGAGTTAGAACTGGATGAAACCTTGACATCTAGGGATACTGTCAATGCAAAAATGCGTCAAATTTTGGATGAGGCAACCGATCCATGGGGAATTAAAATAAATCGTGTTGAACTTAAAAATATTTTGCCTCCACGTGACATTCAAGATGCAATGGAAAAGCAAATGCGTGCAGAAAGAGAAAGAAGAGAGGCAATTTTAAGAGCCGAAGGTGAAAAGCGTAGTAGCATTTTGGTTGCAGAAGGTGAAAAAGAGGCCGCAATTTTAAGAGCAGAGGCAAAGAAAGCCGCACTTATTACCGAGGCTGAGGGAACAGCAGAAGCTATTAGAAGAATTATTGAGGCAAAGCCAGATGCTGCATATGTAACCCTTCAAGGCTTTGAGGCTTTAAAACATGTTGCAGATGGTCAAAGCACAAAAATTATTGTGCCTAGTAATTTGCAAGATGTGGCATCGCTATTCTCTTCAGTTAGCGAAATATTGAAAAAAGATGAAGAAGTAAAAACTAAATCAAAAAATAAAGAGAAATAATCAGAGCTAAGACAAACATCGCGACCATTAATTTTGCAAGTCAAGTTTGTTTGTATTGTCTTGTAAAATGCTCAAAAGTCATTTGGAATAACTAAACTTCTTTGTGTCATTTTTCGAGCCTTGCCTCGCTACTTTCTCTTCAGTCTGAGTTTTTGTCTACACTTTTAAATAATTTTTTAATTATAAAAACATTCGCTATATAAGTATGAATGTAATCTCTATAAATTAAAACGGCAAAGTGAAAACCCACTTTGTCGTTTTTGTGTAGTAAAGTTTTGTCTGAAAGCGCCTTTAGGAATTTTCAAGCAAAACTGATGTTTATTCAAACAGAAAGAGCATGAGGAATCAAGCATATTGCGAAAGCAATGATAAATATGAGTGAAGCGAACATTTTACTCCCTATAGTTTAAATTTAATCAATTAAGCTTTAGACGAATAATTACAGAAATATAAAAACTAAAAACTTATTAACTTTTATAAAATATTTTGTTAAAAGCTTAGCTCTACCTTAAAACTCCTCATTGTTTGTGTCAAAATCAAATTCGTTATCCATTTCAACACCCGCGTCAGGTTGAAAACTTCCACAAAAATGCATGTGTTCAGTGTTTCCAGTTGTAACCCTTATCTTTTCTAAGTTGCAGTCGCAACCTCTTGTATTGTGTATGCAACAACTAACATCACAGCAAACACCCTTATTTTCTTTTTTTTCTGACATTATAACACCTCCATTTGGTCTATGTGATTAATATTTACAAATGTCGAATAAATATTCGAAAGACAAATAAAATTCTTTTAAATCAAAATTTGGGGCAGATAATGCATATTAACATCAAAAAAGGCTTTCCTTTTTTACTTTTATATGCTATTATATACTTATGTATAATATATAAGTATATATAATAGAGATTATAAATTTTATATTACATTATTAAAAGCCGGCAAGATCTTGGTGCCTTGTGACACTTTGATTTTTGCAATTGCTTTTAAGAAAATAAATTAGGTAAATAATGTTGGAAAACATTTTAAAATAGGGGTTAAAAATGAACGAACAAGAATTAGATTTAACAAAAAGCCAAAAATATGATGAATCTGACATTCAGGTTTTAGAGGGACTTGAGCCGGTTAGAAAAAGACCAGGAATGTATATTGGTTCTACCGACGAACGTGGCTTGCAACACTGTGTTGTCGAGGTTGTTGACAACAGTATTGATGAGGCTTTGGCTGGTTATTGCACTCAAATTGACATTGTTATAAACGAGGATGGCTCTTGTTCTGTTAGTGATAATGGTCGTGGAATTCCAACCGGAATAATTGCCTCTGAAGGAAAAAGTGCGGTTGAGGTTGTTTTGACCAAATTGCACGCAGGTGGAAAATTTGGTGGTGAGGGCTACAAGATTTCAGGTGGACTTCATGGCGTTGGTGTATCCTGCGTTAATGCCCTTTCAAAATGGCTTAAAGTTGATGTCTATCAAAATGGACAGCACTTTTTTATTGAGTTTAGGCGAGGAGTTCCGGTTGCGCCCCTTGCTAAACTTGAGAGCAGTGATAGACGTGGAACAACAGTAACTTTTTTCCCAGACGATGAAATTTTTGAAACTATTGACTTCAATTATGAAATTATGAAAAATCGTTTTAGAGAACTTGCCTTTTTGAACAAGGGACTTGTTATAACTCTTGAAGATAAAAGGGAAGGAAGAGAGAAAAAAGATGAGTTTGAATTTAAGGGCGGAATTATTGAGTTTGTTGAGTATTTGAACAAAAACAAAAAACCACTATTCCCAGAACCTATATATTTTAACAAAATCACTGATAAAAACGAGGTCGAAGTTTCTTTTCAATATAACGAAAGTTACAACGAAATTATTCATTCTTATGCAAATAACATCAACACTGAGGAGGGTGGAACCCACCTAACCGGTTTTAAAAATGCCTTAACTAAAGTTATTAACGACTATGCACAAAAAAATAAAATAATTAAAGAAAATGAAAAACTCTCAGGCGAAGATTGTAGAGAGGGCTTGACCGCAATCATATCTGTCAAACTGATGAATCCTCAATTTGAGGGGCAAACAAAGACAAAACTTGGCAATAGCGAGATGAGAATTGCGGTTGAAAAGGCCATGAGTGAGGGGTTTGGTGATTATCTTGAGGAGCATCCAAAAGAAGCTAGAGAACTGATTTTAAAAAGCGTAACTGCTCAGCGTGCGCGTGAAGCAGCAAGAAATGCTAGAGAGATTACAAGAAGAAAGGGTTTTTTAGAAAACACAACTCTTCCAGGAAAACTTGCAGATTGTAGTGAAAAAGATAGCAGTCTTTGCGAAATTTATATAGTCGAGGGAGATTCCGCTGGCGGTTCAGCAAAACAAGGTCGTGACAGAAGATTTCAAGCTATTTTGCCTCTCCGTGGAAAAATTTTGAACGTTGAAAAAGCCAGACTTCATAGAATTTTGGAAAATGCCGAAATAAGGGCTATGATTACCGCTTTTGGTGCTGGCACAGGCAATGAATTTGATGAAAGCAAACTGAGATACAATAAAATTATTTGTATGTCAGATGCCGATGTTGATGGTTCACATATTAGAATATTATTACTCACCTTTTTCTTCCGTTTTATGAGACCACTTATTGAACATGGACATGTTTACGCTGCTCAACCTCCACTATATAAGGTTGCTAGAGGCAAGGAGGAGTTTTACTTTTATAGTGATGAGGAACTTAATGAATGGTTTGAGCAAAATGGCAGAAAGGGAACCAGCCTTCAACGTTATAAAGGTCTTGGTGAAATGAATCCTGAACAGCTTTGGGAAACAACCATGAATCCTGAAAATAGAGTTCTTTTGCAAATTACCATGCAAGATGCTATTGAGGCGGACAAATTATTCTCACAACTTATGGGTGAGGACCCAGAGCAAAGACGTCAATTTATTGAGGAAAATGCAACTTTAGTTAAAGATTTGGACATTTAAAAATGTGTTCAATTTCAAAATATTATTGAAGAGGCGTATTTTTTTAGACTAATTGTAAGCTCAAATGAGCGAAGGTTTTTAAGGATACAAAAACATAAAATTGCCTTGGAAAGATAAAAGTACAGATTGCAGATTACTAATATTTTTGAGCATTTAGTTTGGGATAAGAAAAATTAAATATTGATAAATACAAAATTATTTAAAAAGAGCAAAAAAAATAAAGTTAATGGGGAAAACAATGAGTAAAAAAGAAGATGAACAAAAAAAGATGAATTTAAAAGAGGTTTTGGCAAATGAAACCGTGAAACCTATAGAGGTTGTTGGAGAATTAAAAAAGTCTTTTATTTCTTACGCTATGGCGGTCAATGTGAGCCGTGCGATTCCAGATGTGAGAGATGGTCTTAAGCCAGTTCATAGAAGGATACTCTTTTCAATGGGTGAACTTAATAACTTTTATGACAAGCCTCACAAAAAAAGCGCTAGAATTGTGGGTGAAGTTATGGGTAAATACCACCCTCATGGAGATAGTTCAATCTATGATGCTCTTGTAAGACTTGCTCAAAATTTTTCTATTAGATATCCTTTGGTTGATGGACATGGAAACTTTGGTTCTGTGGATGGTGATCCGCCTGCCGCTCAACGTTACACCGAGGCAAGATTGAGTAAAATTGCTGGACTTATGCTTGAGGATATTGAAAAGGAAACGGTAGATTTTTATCCTAACTTTGACGATACCTTAATGCAACCAACCGTTTTGCCAAGTAAATTTCCTAATCTTTTGGTCAATGGTGCTGATGGAATTGCGGTGGGAATGGCAACAAATATCCCTCCTCACAATTTGACGGAGGTAATTAATGGTGTTCAGGCTCTCATAGATAATCCTGAAATTGACATTGATGAACTTATTAAAATTATCCCAGCTCCTGATTATCCAACAGGTGGAATTATCATGGGTAGGACTGCGATTAAACATGCCTACAAAACAGGTCGTGGTGGCGTTTTGGTTAGAGGCAGGGCGGAAATTGAGGAAAACTCTAATGGCAAACAAAGAATTATCATAACCGAACTTCCTTATCAAGTTAACAAGGCTAGATTTATAACCCAGATAGCAGATTATGTCAAAGAAAAGAAAATAGATGGAATTAGTGACCTTCGCGATGAAAGTGACAGAGATGGCTTAAGAGTTGTGGTTGACATTAAAAAAGATGCAAATGCACAAGTTGTTTTAAATGCTCTTTACAAACACACCATGCTTCAACAGAGTAGCGGAATCATCATGTTGGCTTTGGTAAACAATGTTCCTAAAATTTGCAACTTGAAAGAAATGCTCTACTATTATCTTGAACACCAAAAAGAGATAGTGGTTAGAAAAACAAAATATGACCTAAGAAAGGCAGAAGAGAGGGAACATATTGTCAAAGGTTTAGTAATTGCTCTTGCCAATATTGATGAGGTGATTAGGGTAATCAAACAATCTGAGGACAAACAAGAGGCAATAATAAACCTTACTACAAATTTTGAGTTAGATGAAATTCAAGCAAATGCCATTTTGGAAATGAAACTTTCTAAGCTCACTAGTTTGGAAGTTGAAAAATTAAGGGAAGAGCTTGCCGAGTTAGAGGCTAAAATTGCAGACTATAAAGATATTTTGGCTAAACCTGAAAGGGTTTTGAAAATAGTTAGAGATGACCTAGAAAACGTTAAACAAACTTTTGGTGATGAAAGAAAGACTGAGATTAGCCTTGAAATGGGCGGAATTGATATTGCCGACTTGATTGAAAGAGAGGATGTTGTCATTTCAATGTCGCATCTTGGTTATATTAAGCGAATGTCAACAAGTGAATATAAAACCCAAAAACGTGGTGGTGTTGGCGTAAATGCTCACAAAACAAAAGATGAAGACTTTGTTGAGAACATGTTCATAACTTGTACTCATAACGATTTGATGTTCTTTACCAACAAAGGAAAGGTTTACACTATTAAGGCATATGAAGTCCCTGAAGCTACAAAACAATCTAAAGGGCGTGCAATTGTCAATCTGCTTCAAATAGAGCCTGAGGAAAAGGTCACCGCAATTATTCCTCTGGTTCAAGATGAAACATCGCAAAATCTTATTATGTCTACAAAAAATGGTCTTATAAAAAAGACTCTCTTAAGTGAGTTTGACTCTATTAGAAAGAGTGGGAAAATTGCCATTAAACTCAATGACGATGATGAACTCATTGGTGTTGGCACTACAAATGGTGATAGTGAAATTTTAATTGCTTCTCATTTTGGAAAATGTATTAGATTTAAGGAAGAAGACGTCAGAACAATGGGAAGAACTGCTCAAGGTGTGAAGAGTATGACTTTGGCAAAAGAAGACTATGTTGTTGATATGACGATTGTTGATAAAGATAGTGAACTAATCACAATTTCCGAACTTGGTTATGGAAAACGTACAAACATAGAAGAATATCGTTTACAGACAAGGGGCGGAAAAGGCGTTAAGGCGGGAACCTTTAATGAAAAAACCGGAAAGCTAGTCAGTTTGAAACAGGTTAAAGAGGAAGATGACCTAGTTTTAATTGCAGATAATGGAGTTATTATTAGGACTCCAGTTAAAGAAATATCTTTAATTTCAAGAGGAACCATGGGGGTTAAAGTGATGAAACTTAGACAAGACGCCAAAATAGTGAGTGTTGCCAGAGCCGAGCATGAAGAGGAAGAGGTAAGTATAGAAGAAATTATTACAGAACAAATAACAGCGGAGCAAAACCAAACCGAAAATTAGTTAAAAAGTTAAAAGGCCTGTTTATATGACGTGAACCTCCTAAAGTTGTCTAACTTTTGGGGTCAACCATAAATTCAGGCTTTTTTCATACAATATTGAGTTTTTAAAGATTTTGCTTTATTATAGCATTAGGAGTAACTATATGAGATTTAAAATAATTTTATAAATTAACTTAAAGCTTTATCACTTTTAGTATGCTTTTAAATTCAAATTTTGTTTAAATTTTAATAGACTTTGCTTGGTCTAATATTGTTAAAAAGATATGTTTTAAGAGTGAAAAAAGCTAAATTTTAATAAAAAAGGTAGGAAAAAATAGAAAAAAAGAGAAAAAAGAGGAAAAAAGTGGGAAAA
>CALKLQ010000031.1 GCA_937992055.1 uncultured Clostridia bacterium
AATAAGTATTCTTATAACTTTAAGGATGATAATTCTATGGAATACAATTTCTACTTCCAATTACAATGGAATTTCAATCATTTTGGAATTTCTAATTGGTATATTGAAAAGCTATAGATAATTAATCACTATCCGTCAAATTCTCTACAATTTTATCAATAATGTCTTTATCTATATTTGTCCTTTTTTCTATTGTTCGAATAAAACTTTCAATATTCATCGGTTCTTTTTCTTTTCTTACAACACTTTCAAGTAAGTTTGTAAATTTATATATTCTGGAAGGCTCTATGTTGTGATTATTCTGTAGATCAACATTAAAACTTTGAAGCATAAATTTGGCTTGTATAAACGTATCTTCTTTGGAAATACTAAAATGTTCAATAAAATCTTTTCTTTTAGCAGACCAATCTCCGTCTTTTTTCCAACGTTTTATAGTTCTTTCGTGTACTCCTATTCTTCTTGCAATTTCAGCAACTGTAATAAATTTTTCAACATACATATTTTCTGCAATCGCGTAATACTTATCTTTTTTCACTTTTTCCTCTTAGTTAATATACTTTTTATTTCGTTCTGCTAATATTTTATCGGTTTCATAAAGATATAAGGTTTCTTTTGGTTTAGGTTCTTCTTGCAAAAATATTGATAAATCAAATTTTCCAAAATCATCTTGTTCTTTCTTTTTCCTTACTGCTTTATCCATATTTGTATTTGCAATCTTTGAAACTTTAACATCTGTATCGAACTCTTTTTTTGCACTGTTATAAGCTGCTTTGTAATTTTCATATTGTTCTTCAGGAGATATTGTAAGAGTTTGTTTAATATAAGCCTTCGCGACTTTGCGATTGCGTTTTTTAATAGACATAGCCTCTTTAAATTCTTCTTTAGATACTTTATTTGCATGTAACGCAGCAACAGCTTTTACAGCATTCACTGTTCCGATAAATTCATCATTATCGCATCTGAACGCCCAAGCTTCTTTGTAATCTTCTATATCTCTGCGTAAATATACTCTCAAGCCCATTTTCGAAATCATCCAATCAGCCCAATAAGTTATACCAAGAGCTGTATCTTTTATTCCATTTCTTCTGATCGTAAAATCTTTTGAAGTTCTCATACAAAATAGTTTTAGAGCATCTTTTGTAGTTGTAATTTTTTCTTTAAATTCAGAATAGAAAAGTTCATCAGGACATAACCCGTTTAAAGTTTTTCCTTGAGAAGGTCTTTTATTTAAAATATCTAAAATATATTTATCAAAAAGGAGTTTGAAATCTTCAAATTTCATAATTTTCCCGGATTTAATTTCTTTTGCGAGCTTTTGAGGTCTTTCGACAACATTACCACCTCTATAACCTATAAAATGTTTTGAAAGGATTTCCTTTATCTTCAAAAAATCCCTTTCAACAGGTTTAGTCTGAGCATTATAAGGCAGAGCAAAATGGACTTCTATATTCAATTCTGCCAACATAGACTGAGTTTTTGTTTTGTTGGTTGAAATTTTTATACTTCGACGACCACCTGCAAAATCCTTTGAACGGTAATCTTTACCATTATCAATAATAACATCTTTAGGCAGTCCATACTTTTCAGCAGCATAGTAAAAAGATTGGAAAATATAATCAGAATTTGGATTTCCTGTTTGTAATATCCAACCGAGCCATTTACCTGATTTATAATCACGCCACACTGTAACCCAAGGAAAAACAACTTTATTATCAGAATCAAAACAGGCAACATCAATTTGAGCGTGATCTGATACCCAGACCTCATTACATAAAATATTTGAATAATCTCTTTCTATATATCCGCCATATTTTCTATTCCAAGCAGTTTCTCCCATTCGTGCAAGATAAATACTTTGTTTTGGAATTTCTTTATCTAATCGCCGTTTAAAAGCCATATAACTTGGAAATGTTTCTCTTTTAGCATCAAATATTCTGATGGCATAACCAAGAGTTAAATCCCAACAAGTTCTTATAGATGGTGCTCCTTCAACTAAATACAAATTTTTAAAGTATTCAAAGAAATTATCAGGAACAGTGGAGCCTGATAAATGTTTGCCGTGTTGCGATAACAAACCGCTTAATCCATACCGAAAGAATCTTCTTCGCATTTTTATAACAGACGAATAAGATGTGTTTAACCACTTTTCATGTTCTAAATTCCACTTATCTATAAAATCTTTTAAAGCCCCTCCCTTTAATCCTTTTGATGCATTTATTATTGGTAAATACTTTTCTGCCTGTGCTTTTGCCCAATCGGGAGCTTCTGAATATTTAGTATTTATAACATCTTCTTTAAGATACTTATCTTGTGCAAAATCAGGCAAAGATTTTAAAAGAAGAAAGTAATGAGTTCTTTTTCCCCGTCTGATAATTTTAAAAGTATAGGAACCTCTCCTACATTGCTTTTTAAGAGTTTGGATGCTAAGTCCTAAAATTTCAGCAGATTTTTCTATATCTAACCATATATTTGTTTTGTCTTTATTTTCTTTCATAAATATCCTTATTTTAGCGTTATTAAAATCTCTTTTAAAGCCCACTTAACATTCCGACATAAAATTTGTGACAATTTTAAAAGCTAAAATGCAGTAATAATAAGATTCTTTAAAAATGCTATTTTTACAATATTCACCTCAAACACTTTATCTATCTGCTTTATAAAAAAGACAAATATTTGTCCTGTTTTTTACGAAGAAATATGAAGTGGTCTTGACGAAATTTGTATTTGTATATAATAGCTACCAAGTTTTATTGTATTTACTTCTTCAGAATAATAAACAGGTAACAATTTACAGTCGGGGAAATTTCCCCGCAAGTAAACTTCAAAAACCGCTATATACTTTAAAAAATATTTTCAAGAAATAAGTATAAAAACTCCAAAATACTCGTTGCCAAAGGAATGCAACCCAAAAATAAAATCGGGGAAAAGTTTATGAAGTTCTATTACTAAAATCCAGCTAATAGTTTTAAATCATAATACAAATCCTTAAACTCTCTTTTTCTTCGCCATAAAGTTTCTGCTATTTTGTAATTTAAATTATAAGCCATTGTATTATGGGTTAAATTCCTTAAAAGGTAGCAATAAATAGTTGTAAACTCTGCTTTTTGTTCTAGAGAAAAGGTTTTATCCTCAGATGATTTTAAAAGATTTTCAGATACAAAAATTTGATTGCAGTATAGGTATAAATATACTTCTTGATTAAAAAACTTTCTATAACGTGCTTTTTGTGGAAATTTTAGATAGTAGAAATCTAACTTCTGTTTTTGCCTTTGGTAAATCAAAGTTCTGAATATTGTATAAAAGCTTTGAATTTGGGTTTCACCAATATTTGCAATATTAGATACTTTTATCGAATTTATGTTTTCACAAAAACACCTTAATACAATATCATTTATTATTGCAGGGTATGTTTTAAATATAGAATATTTTTGAACTGGAACTTTATTTTTTTGAAATATATATTCGTTTTCTTGCTTTATTAATTTATTTTCATCAACAAATTTTGACAATATCGGTAAAAGTTCTGTTTTAGGGATTTCAGATAAAATTTCTAAATTCTCAAGCGTAAATTTGTTGACCCTTTTGCAAAGTTTCAATATTTGTTCTTCCATATAACAATTTCCTTAAAATATTTTCATCAATCTGTTTTAATTGATTTGTAATCGCAAGTTTTTCTATTTTATTTATCAATTTAACAATTTGTCTAAATTGGTTAACTCTTGTTGCAAGATATTCTATACCATCAGGTGTAAAAGTGATTTGCGTTAATTCATTCAAAATCTGTTTTACATCTTCAAAATCATATTGTTCAAACTTAAATGACTTATAAATCCTGTCTATAATATGAGGATATCTTGATAGTTTTTTATCAATGTTGCCCATTCCAACAAGCACTAAAGGACAAGAAGTTGTATCATACAAATCTCTCAGTGTTTCTATTGTATTTCTTTCAAGCAAGTAATCTACTTCGTCAATTATTATAGGTTTTGGATTTTCTTTAAGTTTCTTCTCTATTAAATTAAAAGTTTCCTGAATATGCCAAAACGGTTCTTCTCCTAATTCTTCTGCAATTTCAGATAACAGCCACCGACTTGTCATACCTTGGTTTGCTCTTACATATATGCAATCATTTTTAAAAGTCCACCACTTTATAGTTTCTGATTTTCCGAGTCCATATTCTCCATAAACAAGAATAATTTTAGGTATATTATTAGGTAGTTCTTTTACCTCCTCCATTAATGATACAAAGTTTTTGACGTTCTTTGTTTTTACAAATACTTTATTCATTTTTATACACTCCTTCTTGGTCAAATACATTTTTCTCATTATTTTCACAATCTGCGTATAAATTGGCATATTCATTACTATTTAAATACTCCTCAAACCATTTTCTTTGTTCAGGATTGGTACAGCCGTATTTCATTAACCATTCATATTTTTCATAATCAGCGTTAAATACTGGAATATTCATTTGCTGTTTCCGAAAGTTTAATTTGCGTTTTAGTGGTGTTTTAGTCTGTTCAAATTTTTCAATTTCAATAACTTCTTCCTGTTCAATCTCTATAGCTTCCACTTTTTCTTTAGGAAAATACTTTAAGAACTCTTTTTTCACTCTCTTAAATCTGCGTTGCTGTTTTTGTATTTGTTGCTTAAATTGTTCCATATCTTTTACTGTTCCCAAATGATTTGCCATTGGATGAACTTTTTCAACTTGTCTTGCGATACATAAAAATTCACCTTTTATTGAATATACAAGGACTTTTGAAAGGTCAAACAAACTGTATTTTATAAATACTTTTTCTCTTAAATCCAATAAATAATCACTCCTATAATGCATTCCTAGAAATGTTATTCCATGTTTATTTATTGTCCTTGCTTCTGTTTTCAACATAAGGTCGTTCAAAATACTTTTATCAATATTCTCTTTTGAAATATCATTTAACATCTCTTGAATAGTTTTTGAACGGTTATTAGGACAAGGTTTTGAATTATGGTAATCGAGCCAGCAATCTATAAATTTTATTGTTTCTTGAATTGTTGGAATATAGTTTTTTGTTAACTTATTATGCATCTCTCTATGCAATTTTTCTCCTCGTTTCATCCAAGCAGGTTTATTTTCAATACTTGTTCCTATATAACTTGTCATAATTTTTTCAAACTCTTCTTGAAATTCAAGGAAGAATCTTTCAATAACTTTTGCTC
>CALKLQ010000032.1 GCA_937992055.1 uncultured Clostridia bacterium
TATTAAGATTTTCATCCATCGTAAAACTGAGTCTATCCCAATCAGGGCTAACACCTAAAGCTTCAAGTTGTTTACAAATTCTATCACCAAATTCATTATACCAATCCCAGCCCATTTTAAGAAATTGTTCCCTTCCAAGTTCTTGTTTTGTTAGGCCTTGTTTAGAAAGTTTTTCAACAACCTTAGCTTCCGTTGCAATAGCAGCATGGTCAGTTCCTGGCAACCATAAAGCACTGTATCCTTGCATACGTTTAAATCTTATTATGATATCTTGTATTGTATTGTTTAAAGCATGTCCAACATGTAATTGTCCAGTTACATTTGGAGGAGGCATAACCATGCTAAATTTCTTTTTAGACTTATCTACCTCGGCAGCAAAATAACCATTTGACTTCCAGGTTTCATAAATTTCTTTTTCAAAATTTTCTGGTTGATAACTATTTTCCATCTTTCATCCTTATAAATTTTTATTAAAACAAGCAAATTAAAACGATTGAGCACCTTGTTTCAAAAAAAACAAACGTTTTAAAAAGCTTAAAGATTTCGCTATTAAATAATTAAAAAACATAGGCGCACACCTATGTTTAATTTTACATCATTTTAAAAACAAATGTCAATTAACTGCAAGTATCATTAAAATGAGTGCAATAACGATGCACACAAGCCCTAAAGCCTTAAATATAAGCATAACTTTGTCATTTGGGTCTATTTCACTTGTCTTTCTCACCGCTTTTGCGATTCTTTTTGCTAAAAGTGCAAATGCCAATCCCAAAGCAGCCAAAACAACGCCTACAATAACCAAATCAATTGACAAAAAATCTAACAATGTATTAGCTAATAAAAACATCTTAAAGCCTCCTATTTTTTTTATTATATCAAATTCTAATTTCAATTTCAATACTTTTTTTTATTTTGTTAAAAAAAGCAATCAACTTTTATTTAAAAATTTGAGGATAGGTTTTTAATAACTTTCCAGCACCAATTATAGCACAATCTTCACAATTATCTAAGATATTTATAGGAAGAAGAAATTTGTCATGGAAAAATTTTTCCAAGCCAGTGGTTTTAGCCACACTACCGCAAATATAAATGCCATTATCTTTAATTTGAGATAAAATCTCTTGATTACACATATTTAGAGTTGTTTCAATAAGCTTAGAAACCTCATCAAAGTAAGGAGCAATCGCCTCTTTAACATCTTGAGCATGAACTATTGCAACAATTTCAGAATCTGATACCTTATCATATGCCCTTATCTTCATACTTGAAACATCGTTATCGTATAAAGAAGCCAACTCTTCCTTTATCTTTTCAGCTAAAATTAAAGGCATATCAATATTGTATTTGTTTGAAACAAAATCAAGAACTGATTTATTCATTCCCTTTCCACCCAAATTTATTGTCGCGCCATTTAAAATAGAATCAAATGTTGAAAGCGCTACATCTGTCTTACTTCCACCAATATCAACAATCAAACTAACTTTGGAAGAATATTTTGACATTCCAATATAAGAACAAACACAAACTGCACTTGGAACAAATTTAACATTCTCAAACCCACATGCGCACAAAACTTTTGAAATTTCAGAACGTTCTAAAGCGGAATTAGAAGAAGGTACAATAACGATAGCATTGAGAGAAGCAAATAATGGCTTTTTAATATTTGCCTTTTTTAAAAGATAATTAATATATACAATTGCATATTCATTATTCTTGATTTTACCTTCTCCAAATGGAGAAAAAATCATGTGATTTTCATCATCAATCTCAGCCAATTTTTTTGCATCAATCCCTAAGGCTTTAACCTGAACAACCTCACCTGTTTTAACACATGCAACAAGAGAAGGTTCTTTAAAAGTCAATCCATTTTGCTTTGTATAAGCTTTTACAAAGCATCCACCAAATTCCAATATTATATTATTATCCATTGTTTTTTCCTATGATAAACTAAATTCGACTGTTCTATTTAAAATTCCTCGAGTAAAACTAACCTCTACAACATCACCACTATTTGAATTCAAAAGAGCGTATAACAAATCGTTCCTAACATCTATTTTATAAAAAACATTGTCTATTGTAATTCCATTAATTACATCTCCTTCACGCAAGTATCCAACTGCATTTGTACCAGATGTAACAGAATTAACATAAAGTCCTGAAGAAGAAAAATCTCCATTATTTTCCGCCATATATCTATCTATTGCGCTTACTCCCAAAACTGGAATACTATAGGTTGTGTTATTTTGATCTGCACTCACTATTTTATCAATTATTTGTATAACAGGATAAATGGGAACGGCAAAAAACAAAGAATTTGCATCATCATTTCCAAGTGTGTTTAAACCAATCAATTTTCCTGTCATATCAAATAGAGGACCACCACTGTTTCCATGATTTATAGGAGCAGTATGTTGAATTAAGGTTTCATAAACTATGCCGTTGTCTGCATAACTTATCCTACCAGAAGAGGAACTAATATAACCTAAAGTAGAAGTGTTTTGAAGTGTAAAATCTATAGGGGTTCCAATTGCAATAACTGTTTCCAATGGTTGCAAAATATTGGTCTGTGAGGCGTAAACAAATCTATCTACCATTTCCACATAAGGCATATCTCCACAATCGCATTTAATTATGGCAATATCTAAATTTATATTCGACCATAAAACTTTTGCTCCATGAGGAGATGTACTATTATTGTGATAAACTTCCAATGTGTAAAAATTGCTGGAAGTTGCAAGAGATATAACATGATAATTTGTGGCGATATAACCTCCGCTATGCACTGCCACCCACTTCCAAAAGAGATTTGCTCACCACTGCTAGAAACCACAAAAATTGTAACAACTGCATTCATATTGGAATTAGCTATATCTGTTGGAGTAAGAGTTTCGGCAACATCAGTTTGCGTTTTAACAATAGGCAAAGGAGAGGTATAATTTAAATCTGAATTTCCTTTTAACCAAGAACAACCAGTAAGCAAAATTGAAAAACTAATAATTAAAGAAAAAATCAAAGCAAACCTTTTTTTCACAATTTCACCTCAAATTTCAAAATTTAAATTACTTGCAAATTCTTTTTGAAAATCTTTTTGAAAGCAGGAGCAATTTTATTAGCAAGCATAATTTCAAAACTAGCATCTCCTGCCACCACAGTTTTTAATATGACAGAATCTCCCAAAATATCACAGTTTATATCTTCCACAACTGAATTTTTTGATTTATCAAGAGCATCAGCAAGTTTTATTATCATCCCAATTTTTCTTACCGCATCTAAATCTTCTTCACTCAAAATGTCCTTATATCTAATCCAATCGCTTAAATTTAAATCATCTGGATTTTGACATAAAGCTGCAAAGGCAGCAATTAAAAGTTCTTTATGTGAAACTCCGTAAATTTTAGAATTTAAAATAACATCAAATGAAATTTTTGAATTATTTTCAAAACAAATTCGTTTACCAGATTCAAATAAAGTGGCAGCAATTTTGAGTGGTTTAACATAAGCTCTAGACAATTTATGCAAAACTTTTATTTGTTTGAACAAAATCAATGTCAATGCATAAACTTGATTTATATTGTTATTGTTGCCCTCATACATCTTTTTGATGCTTTCAAGTGAATAGCCCATCATCTCACTCAATGGTTTATCTAAAACTTCAGGTATAACATAATTAAAAATCACACCTTGTTTAAATCCGCTAGATGAAACTGACAATGTTTCTATGTTGTAAGTTTCAAACAAAGCCTTTATAATGCAAATTCCACTTGCCAACATATCTGCTCTTTCTGATGATATACCCTTTAATTTCATGGTTTTATCAAGGTCTAAATTTAAAACAAAATCATAAACAGATGACATTGTTTGTGAAGAAACAACATAATTATTTTCAAGTTCTAAAGGATAATGCGTAGCTTTTCTCGCAAGTCTACCTAAATTTAAAAAGCTATTTCCACCACCAATAAAACTTGTTTCCAAATCAAGTTGTTCATTTCCTATCAATTTTTTTAGTTCACTTTTAACAAATGTGACCATTTTGTCGTATTTTTCTTTATTTGACGTTTTATCACTTTCAAATTTTTCAGCTAAAGTTAAAGCTCCTATGTTTAAAACAAAAGATTTTAAACAATTTCTTCTGTTATAATAAACAATTGTAGTGTTGTTGTTGTCAACATTAAATAAAACACCTTTAGGACAATCCATAACATTGATTATTCCGCTATAAATAGCCCTAGTTTGTTCATCAACTGATAAAATTTGAAAATTAAAACCAGTATTATTGTAAATTTCTTCAAAAAAACTCTTTTCATTTTTTGCATGCTTAAAAATTTCTGTTGCAACAGAAAAAGACTTTGTAACATTATTTCTATCACAAAGTTTTCTAAACATTTTCAAAATCTTTAATGCAGAAGTTAAATTTACGACACTTATTAAACCATTTTTCGTTATGTCAGAACCTAAAGATAAATTCTCATTGATTTCATCGCAAATTCTAAAATAGGCACCTTCAACTTCTAAAAGCATAAATTTTAGATTGCTATAGTCAAATTGAATAACCGCTACTCTTTCCATCATCACTCCAAAATTAAATAAAATATGGGAAGCTAACACTTCCTAATTAATCTTTATTGCCTCCACAGGACAAGTGGCTTCACATGAACCACATTTAATACATTTATTAGGGTCTATTTCAGCCTTTCCATCTTTATCAAAATTAATTGCTTCAACCGGACATATGCTTATACAAGAACCACATCCAATACATTTGTTTTTATTTACCATAGTCTTCTCCTATACTTTTCGGTAAATATTAACATATAATCACAAATTTGTCCAGTAATCATTCCCTTTTTTCAGTGAATATTTTAGCAAATTGCCATATTGAAAGCAATATCAAAAAAATTCCAAACATAATTTTTAAATATTTTCCATCAATTAAATTAGCTAAATAGGCTCCAATAAAACTAAAAAGCAATCCAGAAATTATAATGAGCCAAAGCAAATGGGTTTCAATCATTTTATTTTTAAAATGAATAAATAAGGCGGGCAATGCCAAAAAGAAAAAACAAATTAAATTGATTCCCTGTGCATTTGTTTGTGAAAACGATAAAAAAATGGTTAACATAGGAATGAGTATAGTTCCTCCTCCCATTCCCATTCCTCCAATTACACCAGCAAGAAAACCAAATAAAATCAATAAAAAAATTGTCATTTATATCACCATTTTTATTCCAGCAGCTAGCATTATAATAGCAAAAATTACTCTTATAACCTTTCCACTAAATTTTTTTAACAAAACAGCACCAAGAGCTCCGCCAACAAATACACCAATTGAGGTATAAATTAGGTTAAAAACATCCAAATCATTTTTTAAAAAATAAATTATCGAACTCACCAAACTTAAGGGAACAATTACTGCAATTGTAGTAGCATGAGCTTTTTTGTTACTAATCTTTAAACATTTTTCCAGTAAAGGAACGCAGAGCATTCCTCCTCCGCCTCCAAAAAAACCATTTGTAAAACCAATTAATGTTGAAGCAAAAATAATAAATATAATATTTTTAAAATCATTCTTTATATTTTTTTTAACCTTGTGAAATCGCCTTTTATCAGAAATAATAGCAAAGTTATAAAAACTTTTCGTCTTTAAGAATGAAAAAGCATTTTGTTTTTGATACTTAAATTTCTTAATCTTTCTATTTTTCATTTTTCCCTTTATATTTAAACTTATTTAAAACAACTTATTGTACATAAATTATTATTTGAAAAAAATTGAAAAATATTTGATTTAAAATATGTTTTGTTATATACTTATGTGGTTAAACTTATGTAGTGAATATTTTGATTATCACTTCAATTGTCATAATGAATATTTAATGGCAAAATAAATTTATTACAGGTGGATTTTATGAAACAAAAAACTAGCTTTAAACTTTTTAGTGTATTAGCGCTTTTAGTGCTTGCACTCACTTTTCAATTTATTCAAAAATCAAATTTAAATTATGCTTATGCCCAAGTTGGTGAACAAGTTTCAATAACAAATGGCAACTTTAATTCTAACCCCAATTCCTATTATCTTGACAGCAGCCCTAATGGCTGGAGTTTAATTGACTCCACTCTTTCTACCACTTCTGGGATTATCAATACAAACTCAGAAAAGTTTTCATCATACACTAACACTTATAATCTTTCAACAAATCCTGAAACTTATTATAAAGATTCTAGCGATACTAAAATTTTGATGATAAATGCAAAAAGCTCCACATCAACTAATGCTAGTTACAATCAAGGATATAAGTCTTCTAACATAACACTTTCCCCTTATTCTTTTTATCATTTCAGTGTTTTAGTAAAAACAGAAGTTGGCGCTATGGCATCTATTTATTTGAAAAATGAGACAAATGAATTACTCAGTTTTGAAAGAGTAATATCTACAAAATGGTCTGAATATAACTTCTATGTTGAAACTGGTTCACTTAAAGAAAGCGTTCATTTTGAACTTTATCTAGGAACTGATTCTGCAGTAAAATCTCCTAATGCAGTATTTTTTGACAATGTAACAGGCTATAAACTTTCAAAAATTACTTTTGACAATGAAAAAGTTTCTAATGACAAATCAAAAATTTACACCATTGAAAAGAACTATATCGAATCTGTTACAAATTCTAATTTCGAAAATGGAATTGAGGGCTGGACTAGTTTGTCTGCCTTTCCAGCTGGCACAATTCATAAAGTTATCAACACGAATGACTCACAAGTTATGACAAGTGAAGGTTTCACCCATCTTGGCGGAGATAATGTCGAAGGCAATCGCGCACTTTGGTTAGCATCCAAAACAGAAAAAGCAGGTTTTGGCTATGCTTCGTCTGAAATTGACCTCCCTGCCTACTCAATCTATAAGGTAAACATAAACGCTAAAGTTGGTGAAAATACATCTGCTCGTATTGTGCTTGTTGAAGGAGATAAGGTCGAAAACTTTTATGATAAAAAAGATTTTTACACACCAAATTCTGCTGAATTAAATGTAACAACAAATGACTATTCTTCATCGGCTTTAAATGGCTATAAAACATATTCTTTTTATGTTTACGGACACACCCTTTATGATTCATCATTCCACATTGAACTATGGCTTGGCACACAAGAAGAAGGTGCAATTGGAAGCGTGTTGTTTGATAATGTTACAATTGAAAAATTGACTTATGATGAATTTAATAGTGTATCAGATTCATCAGAGGTTAAAAAATTAGAATTAAAAACAACAACAGAATCTACAACAATTAAAAATGGTGTCTTTAATCTTGCAAAGCCAAATGGCTCCTACCCTGTCCCAGCACAAAACTGGACAAGCGAAATTGAAAATAAAAATAACAACGTTGCTGGAATTATAAACACAAATCAATCTCTATTTGACAATTCCAAAGAATTTTATGGCAACATAACCAATCCTGGAAATCCACAAGGATTTTCATCAGATTTAGAAAAAGAATCAAATAACATATTGATGTTGTGGAACAAAACATCAAGCTATCAAAGTTACAGTTCAGAAAGTGTTAGTGTAACTTCAAAAACTTCTACTTCTGAATCTTTCTATGACTTTAGTTTTGATTTTAAAACAATTTCTAATCAATCATCTATTAACTTTAATCTTCAAGTTTTTGACCAAAACTCTGTAAAAGTTTTTGAAAGTGAAAACAATGCTAGTTCTGTTTGGCAAAAATATAAAGTCACAATAAGAGTTGGAGAATCTACCTCCTCTTTAACCTTCAAATTCTCGCTTGGAACTCAAGAAAACAATACTCAAGGTTATTTGTTTATAGATAATGTTGATTTAAATTCCAACTCTTCCCTAACACTTGATCAATTCAATGCATTAGCTGAAAACAATGGTAGATTTAATAAGGTTTTAGATCTAACTAATGCATATATGAATATACGTCTTCTTCCTAATAGTTTTGGTATTTATGATAACATAGCTTTTGAGGGCAAACTAGAACAAGGCACACAACCTGATAATTCTGATCCTATTTCAGAAACCGGAATTGTAGATGGAACAAATAACATTTTTGAAGTAAACAATTCTCCAGAAAATACAAATGCAATAAAAAATCTCATGTTTATACAAAATCATACTAGTTCAACATATAGTTTAACATCAACTTTTAAAAACAATTTAGAAGCAGACAAAATTTATAAATTATCAGTATATCTTAGAACAAAATTACAAGAACCTGAAAGTGGTTATAAAAAAGAATATGGTGCAAGTTTCCAACTAATTGGTCTTGATGGCAAAATTGAAAACATCAAAACAAATAACGAATGGAAAAAATACACTATTTATGTTAATGCTACCACCGCAACTGAGGTAAATCTTAAATTCGCTCTTACTACTCAAAATGAAACTGCAGGATTGCTTTTTATAGACAACTTTACAATTTCAGAAATTACTTCAGATGACTATAAACAAATAATAAGTTCTCAAGAAGAAAATAAAACTGATGATATTCTAATTATTGGTTCAACTGATATAAAATCTGATGATAATACAGATGAACCAAGCACTGAGAATAACTTTAATTGGCTTATTATTCCAGCATTAATCACTTCCCTAGCACTTATTATTGCAATTGTTGGTTTCACTTTAAGACATGTCAAATTTAAAAAATGGCAAAAGAAAAAAATAACAGAATATGACCGTAATAGAACACTTTATCAAGACGTTGTTAGAAGACAAGCTCAAGAAAAACGTGATGAAATTTTAAAAGATTATAACCAACAATTAAAACAATTGGAACAAGAAATTTCTGAAATCGAGGAAGAAAACAAATTAAGACTTGAAAAACAAAGAAAGGAAAAAGGCAAGAAAATTGACAAACAGGTAGAAAAAGAATTTAAAGCATACGCATCTAAGCATACCAGTTTAACAAACAAAAAAGATAAACTTTTAGAAAAAATAAAAGAAGCTAATTCTTCCGAGTTCCTTTTAAATCTTCAAAAGAAAATGCATGCTGAAAATGCAAAAAAAATAGCTCTCGAAGAGAGCCAAAGCAAAGAGCAAGTAACAGAAAATGTATCCACTGAACAAAGAACTGATAAAAACAATGAAAATGATACTAAATTAGATTAATTAAATTATCACAAATTTTTATAGCCAAACTCTCGTTTGGACATTCTACAAAAATCTGTATCTTTTCATAAAGCTTATCTTGTCGCACTATTATCTTCCCTTCATTTTCTAAAAGAGCTTCATAAGCTGAAAGAACATTTAAAAATTTGTCGCTTTTGATGTTATCATTGAGAGCGGCATTTTTTATAACCTGAGGGTTTAATTTTATTTTGGCAATTTCCTCAAAAGTTTGAGGATAATCACATAAACAATTAAAGAAATTAATTATTGAAAGAAATGCATCAGAGGTTTGGAGAAAATCAAAATTCAAAATTGCCCCAAACTTTTCACCTCCTATTTCACTATTAGTTTTTAACATTTTTTCAACTAGTCTTTTTTCGCCTACTCCAGAAATATAATATTTAATTTTTTTCTTATCAAAAAATTTAAAATAAGCGTTATTGGTATAAAGATTTGAAACCAAAGTAAATTGAGCATTTTGAAGTTGTAAAACACGAGCAAAAAAGGCAATTAAAAAATCGCCCTCAATCTTTTTCCCGTTTGGTATAAAAATCTCCAATCTATCGCAGTCGCTAGAAAGTTTAATATAAAAATCAAAATTAGAATAATGTATATTTTCTTGAAAATCATTTACATTTTCGCCATCTACATTGCATCCAAACAATTTAAACGCTTGAAAAAGTTTTGGTGCAAAACTATTTGCTATAAAAGCCCCAGCCCCTTTTCCAGCATCGATAGCTATGTTAAATGGATAGGTTTTAAAATTAGAATGTTTTAATAAAAAATCTATATAGTTTTCATTAAAATCTTTCTCTTCAATTATAGCCCCTTTTTTTAAGGTATATTCTCTAAGATAATTGTTTTTATATAAGTACTCTAATTTGGATAATTGTTCATCGCTAATAGCAAATCCATTACCATTAAATATTTTAAAACCAACATAATTTTTATTTCTTGCCGATGCAGTTATCATAACGCCAGCAGTAGCCTTATAAAAATTAGTTGCAAAACTTGTGGCACCTGCTGTTGTAACACCTAACAAATGAATTTTACATCCCAACAAAGAAAGTTCCTTAACCAAAACTTCTTCTAAAATTTTACTTCTATTTAAGGAGTCTAAACCAATTACAAAAGACATGTTATTGCTTTCAAAAACATTATATAAGCAATTTGCCAAACTTTTAGCAAAGCTAGGAGTAATCTCCTCTCCAAATCTACCAACAATCATTTCGGAATTGAATATTTTTAAAATTGGCTCAGCCTCCTTTAATAAATTCAAACGCTGATATTGCGGCAATAGCGCCATCGCTACATGCGGTCACTATTTGTCGTAAGCATTTTTCTCTAACATCTCCTGCTGCAAAAACGCCTTTAATATTAGTAGCCATTTTTTCGTCAGTTACAATATAACCATTACTATTTAATTCAATAACATCTTTTAAAAGCTCTGTGTCTGGCTTCCTTCCTATCGCAACAAACAAGCCATCCAATTCTAGTTTTGTTTTTTCGCCATTAATCTTGTTTTCCAAAACCAGACCTTCTAACTTGTTTTCTCCAAAAAGTTCAACAACTGTGCTATTTAAAATCTGAGTGACATTTGAATTTTCACTGTTAAGCAGTCTATTAAAGTTTGCAACATTTGCATGCTCTCCACGAAAGGTATCGCGTCTGTGGATAAGATAAACCTTTTTAACTATCCCTGAAAGATATATGCAATCTTCTAAAGATGTGTTACCTCCACCAACTATAGCAACAACCTTGTCTTTGAAAAAAGAACCATCACAAGTAGCACAATAACTTAGGCCCCTTCCTATATATTTTTTTTCATTTGCAACATTTAGCTGTTTTGCCGAAGCACCCAGCGCCAATATAACAGATTTAGCCTCAAAAACATTGGAATAAGTTTTAATTTTCTTAATTTCACCATCAATTGAATATTTCAACACATCCGCATATTCTATTTCTAAACCTAGTTTTTCAGCCTGAACATGCATTTTCATTGCAAGTTCCAAACCATCAATACTTTCAAAACCAGGATAGTTCTCGATTTTTGTGGTTTGAGCAACCTGACCACCTGGCATCAATCTTTCAATTAAGAGTACTTTTAGTCCAGCACGCAAAGCATAAATAGCTGCTGTAAGCCCAGCAGGACCTCCTCCAACAATTATTAAATCATACATCATAATTATACCTATTCTGCATTGTGCACAACTTCTTGCACATCATCTAAATCTTCTAACATATCAATCATTTTTTCAAAAGTTTTTGATTTATCCTCATCCAAAGAAATATAGGTAGATGAAACTAATTCTTTTGCACTGCTTAGAACATTGACTTTAGCATTAATGAGTTTTTGAGCAATATCAAAAACAGTATTTGGCGTGGTTGTAATACGGATATAATCTTCATCGTTTTCAATATCTTCTGCACCTAAATCTAAGGCTAATTCAAAAATCTTTTCAAAGTCTTCTTTTATATCAACCAAAATGATGCCCTTTTCAGTAAAAAGATAGGAAACACAACCATTTGAGCCCAAACTTCCACCAAATTTATCAAAAGCATGTCTAACATCACCGGCTGTTCTGTTTTTGTTATCAGTCAAACACTTGACCATAACTGCGACTCCACCTATGCCATAACCTTCATACATTATATCTTCAAAAGTGACATCAGACAACTCACCACTAGCTTTTTTCAAAGCTCTTTGAATGCTATCGTTTGGCATATTGCTAGCTTTTGCTTTTGCAATAGCATCTTTTAATTTTCCGTTCGATTCAGGGTCTGCTCCACCATTTTTAACAGCCACAGCTAATTCCCTGCCTAACTTTGTAAAAATTTTACCTTTTTGAGCATCTGATTTTTCCTTTGTTCTTTTAATATTGCTCCATCTGCTATGTCCAGACATAAATCCTCCTTTAATTTTTAAAATGTGTGCAAAAATACATTATAATTGAACCAGCTACTGCCACATTTAAACTTTCCAAATCATTTTTCATCTTTAAAGCAACACTAGCCTCACATAAATTTCGCATTTTCTTGCTCACTCCATTGCCTTCATTTCCTAACACCAAACCAAAATTTTCATAAAAAGTAGTATCTTTTATATCTTTACCATTCATATCTGCATAAATCAAATTTTTCAGCTTGAGTTTTAAAAAATCTTCAAAATTACATTCCAAAATATTTAGCTTAAAAATTGCTCCAGCACTACTTCTAATTAACTTTGGATTAGACAAATGAACACAATCAACTAGAATTACACTATTAAAGTCACACGCCAATGCCGTTCTTAAAAGCGTGCCTACATTACCTGCATCTTGCAAGCCGTCCAACACTAGAAATTTTGAATTGATTTTTTTAAATGGTTTGTTCTTAACATTAAAAGCAGCGACCAAACCAGCATTAGTTTTGGCATCAGAAAAAAAACTCAGTTCTTCAGTGCTCGCCAAATAGCAAACATCATTATATTTATTTAAAAACTCAAAACTTGAATTTTCAGAAAGAAGAACAAAGTTTGGCGAATAGCCATTTTTAATTGCTTCTTCAACAAGAATTGGAGTATCCAAAAAAAGCAAAAATTTATCTTTTGATTTTTGCTTTTTTAATTCTTTAAATATTGATTTTGTAAGTTTTTTCATAACTATGCATTTTTTGCAAGTTTAACGAGTTCTGCGAATGCAGAGGCATCGTTAACAGCCATTTCAGCAAGCATTTTTCTATTAAGTTTAACATTTGCCTTTTTAAGACCAAACATAAACTTACTATATGAAATTTGATTTAATCTGCAAGCCGCATTTATTCTTGTTATCCACAATGAACGAAAATCTCTTTTTCTTAATCTACGTCCAATATAAGCATATTTGCCGCTTTTCATAACTGCTTGACGTGCAACTCTATATTGTTTAGACCTTGCGCCAAAGTATCCTTTAGCTTGTTTCAAAATTGCTCTACGCTTTTTTTGTGCATTTACTGCTCTTTTAATTCTCATCTGCCTTTCTCCTTTTAACCGTTAATCATCTTCTTAATATTTTTTGCTTGTTTTCCGCTAAGATAGTAACCCTTTCTCAATTTTCTTTTATGGGTCATTGATTTTTCTGTTAAAAAGTGACCTCTTCCTGCTTTAGCGTATTTAACTTTTCCAGAGCCTGTTACTTTAAAACGCTTTTTTGCTCCACTGTGTGATTTAATTTTTGGCATTTTCCTTTCTCCTTATTTTTTGATTTTTGGTGACACAATCATAATAATATTTCTACCAACAATTTCAGGTTCTTTGTCAACGTTTCCATTTTCTTTTAATTGTTCAAAAAATTTTTTAACCAACTCAACGCCGCTACTTGCATAAGCTTGTTGACGCCCCTTCATTCTTAACACAACTTTAACCTTATCGCCATTTAATAAAAACCTATTGGCATGCTTTGCCTTTGTAAGCAGATCATGAGTATCAATGGTCATGGAAAGTTGTATCTCTTTGAGTTCAATGACGCTTTGATTTTTTCTAAGTTCTTTTTCCTTTTTAATAGCTTCAAACTTATATTTCCCATAATCCATTATTTTACATACTGGTGGATTTGAGTTTGATGCAATCATTGCCAAATCTAGCCCTTTTTCTTCAGCCATTTTTTTTGCTACAGAACTAGATACTATTCCAAGTTGTCCTCCTTGTTCATCAATAAGTCTAACCTCTGGTGCTAAAATCTGTTCGTTAATTAAAAGTGGTTTAAAAATGGTTGTATCCTCCTAAAAAAAATTAATGATGAAAGCAGTGCCTCACCATTAAAAAATCGAATTTAAATTAAAGATTTTTTAACCTAACCAAGAACGAAATCTGGCTGGTGAGAGTCTTGCTCTTCTTTCACAAAACAAATATATCACATTTATAAACTAAAGTCAACACTTTTTCCATATTTTAAACTATAATTTTATCAAATATCTTGAAATATATTTTTGTTTAAACTTAGTTTAGGAAAATATATCTTGTTCTGAAATAATTTTTATTCCTAGAGTATTGGCTTTATCAAGTTTACTGCCCGCATTCTCTCCAGCCAAAACAAAATCTGTATTTTTAGAAACAGAATTTGTAATAATTGCACCCATTTTTTCTAGTTTCTTAGTTGCCTCAATTCTAGAAATTGAAAGCGTACCTGTTAGAACTATAGTTTTACCAGTAAATTCATTTTTTGTAATTTGTTCCTCATTTGAATCTTTAACTTTCAAATTTTCTAATAATTTGGATAATAATATTTTTTGTTTTGGGTCATTCATAAATTCCAAAATTTGTGTTTTAGTAATTTCACCTATATCTCTTAGTTTTTCCACCTCTTCATCAATTTTTAAAAAGTTATCCAAAGTTCTATAATGTCTTGCCAAGTCCTTTGCGGTTTTAGCTCCAACATTTAATATTCCTATAGCATAAATAAAATTATTTAAACTACATTCTCTCGACTTTTGAATAGCATCAACAATTTTATTAGCCTTTTTATTTTTGAAACCGGGCAAAGTCAAAAGTTGTTCAACTTTCAAATCATACAATTCAAATGGATATTTGAGCCCAAATTTTTCATGAAAAAGAAGTATGGTTTGTTCACTTAGCCCCTCAATATCCATTGCATTTCTCGAACAAAAATGGGTTATTCTATCTATAATTTGTTCCTTACAATCTGGATTTTCACAATAAAGCTGAACATTCTTTTTAACTAAAATTGAACCGCAACTAGGGCAATTAGTTGGCTCATTAATGTGACTGCAATTTTCAAAAACTTCGGCAACACCCAAAATTTCTGGAATAACTTCATTACTTCTTCTAATAAATACTCTTGCCCCAATTTGAAGCTCTTTTCTTTTTATGTCATCATAATTATTAAGAGTAGCTCTTTGTATGGTTGCCCCACAAAGTTCAACTGGTTCTAAAATGGCAATAGGCGTTACCTTCCCAGTTCTTCCCACCTGCCAAACAACATCTTTTAATATGCTTGTTACCTCCATCGCAGGAAATTTATATGCAATAGACCACTTTGGGAATTTGATAGTAAAACCCATTTCATCTCGCTGGGAGAAATCATTGATATTTATAACAACACCATCTGTCAAAATATCAATATTAAATCTTTGTTCGTCAACTTTTTTAATAAAATTGCAAAGCTCATCAAAAGTAGATGTAGTTTCAAAAAATTCACTTGTTAAAAAACCATTTCTTTTCAAAAAACTTTGAATTTCTAGTTGAGAACTGATTTTTTCTTCACTACTAAACATCACATCATAACAAAAATAATCAAGGTTGCGTTTTGCCGTTTCTTTGGGATCTAAATTCCTAATAGCTCCGGCAACTGCATTTCTAGCATTTTTTAAAGGTTCGTTAGAGGTTTTATTATATTTTTCTAAATTAGAAAGAGTAATCATTCCCTCACCGCGAACAATAACTTCTCCACCACAATCAATTTTAAGAGGCACGCTTTTAATTGTTTTAACCTGTTGGGTTACATCCTCTCCAACTCTTCCATTTCCTCTAGTACTTGCATTGACAAGATAATGGTCTTTATAGGTGCAAACGATGGTCAAGCCATCAAATTTATAAGAGAGGGTAAAAAATGGATTTTTCACCGTTTTTAAAACATCATCATACCATTTTTTTAATTCATCAAAATTTTGGCACTTATCCAAACTATAAAGTGGAAATTTATGGTTGTGCTTTTTAAAACCGGTTAAAATTTCGCCTCCAACACGTTGAGTTGGAGAATCTGGCAATATAGTCCCACTTTCTTTTTCAAGCAAAACCAACTCATCATAGAGTTTGTCATAATCATAGTCTGAAACTATAGGATTATCCAAAACATAGTATTGATAAGCATATAAATTTAGTTTTTCTACCAGTTCTTTCATTCTATCCATGAAAACCTCACTCAATTATCTCTATTGGAGCAATTTCTAATACCAATGTTTTAACACCAAATCCATCAAATTTTATTTCTGCGCATTTTCCATTATCAACTAAATCAACTATTTCTCCAACCCCGTATTTAGTATGAAGTACTTTTTGCCCAACACTATACATTGATATATCTTTGTCAGTAGAAGTATTCAAACTTGAATTTGAAAAAAATGAGTTTTTGTCGAAACCATTAAAATGATTTCCAGAAAAGTTTGAAAAAACAGAAGTTTCAGAAACTGGCGACTTAAGCTTAGGCGCATATCCCGCCTCTTTTAAAAATCTGCTTGCTCTAGCATAATCACGATGACCATATAGATATCTACTATTGCAGTATGACATAAACAGTCTAGATTTTGCTCTTGTTATTGCCACATACATTAGCCTTCTTTCCTCTTCCATATCATCAATACTATCAAAAGCTCTTGAAATAGGAAAAATTTTTTCTTCAGCCCCAACTACAAAGACAACTTCAAATTCCAAGCCTTTAACAGCATGTATTGTAGCCACCGTTATATTGTTGCTTTCATCCATGTTGTCAATGTCAGAAATAAGTGTAACACTTTCTAAGTAGTCTGAAAGTAATGCGCCTTCATTTTTTGACATAAATTCTTTGACATTTCCTACCAACATATCAATGTTTAAAATTTTATTTTCTTCTTCCTCTATCTTCCTATCATAGGCAGATTTAATATTGAATTCCTCTATAACTCTGGAAATAAATTCATCTAAAGGTGTTATTTCATATTCTGATAATAATTTTTTATAAGAGTTTGCGAATCCTCCTAATTTGGTTTTAAGTGCATTAGGCAAAGAATAATTTTCATAGTTGGAAATAATTTCCAACATTGTTTTATTTTCACTTTTAGCAAGTTCTTTAATTTTAGAAACTGCGCCTTCACCAATCCCTCTTTTAGGGAAATTTATAATTCTTAAAAGTGCAATTTCATCTTCTGGATTTACAAATAAACGCATATAAGAAAGAACATTTTTTATTTCAGCCCTTTCAAAAAACTTGAAACCTCCATAAATTCTATAAGGCAAATTATAAGATAGAAGCGCTTGTTCAATAGGCAGAGAAATCGCATTGACACGCATTAAAATGGCAATATCCTTAAGTTTCACGTCATAATTTTGCATCAAAAACAAAATTTTACCAACTACATATCTTGCCTCTGCCTCTTCATCATAAGCCTCATAAAACTCGGGCTCTTTTTCCTCTGTCCTAACCGCTTTTAATACCTTATCAATTCTTGTCTTATTATTAGCTATGACATTATTAGCAAGTTTTAAAATATTTGGAGTTGACCTATAATTTGTTTCGAGTTTAAAAACAGACACATCTTCAAAGTCTTTTTGAAATCTATTCATGTTCAAATAGCTAGCTCCACGCCAAGAATAAATGCACTGGTCTTCATCCCCCACAACAAAAATGTTTTTATAATAACCGCACAGAGCTTTAACAATTAAATATTGGGTGTAGTTCGTGTCTTGAAACTCATCCACTAAAATATATCTAAATCTTTCTTGATACTTTTTTAAAACGTCTGGACAGGAACGAAAAAGCAAAAGGGTTTTTGTAAGTAAATCATCAAAGTCAAGTGCATTGTTGGCCTTCAATGTTTCCTCATAAAGCCTAATATATTCTATTAATTTTTCAGAGTCGTCAAGTTCTTTTAAGCTATTCGCGTAGTCCTCCAAAAAAAAGTTTTTATTTTTAAAATCGCTAATTAAAAATTTGAGCTGCTTTTTAAGCTCCTTTTTTTCTAGTTCATTTGATAATATTTGGTCCAAAACCTTGTCTGAATCTGATTCACTGTAAATAGTAAAATTCTTGTTATATCCTATCCTATCAATATCAAATCTCAATATTTTGGCGCACATTGAATGGAAGGTAGAAATCCAAAGACCATCACAATAAACCATCTGAGAAATTCTATCCCTCATTTCTTGTGCTGCCTTGTTAGTAAAAGTTATGGCTAATATATTATAAGGTGAAACCTGTTTTTCTTTTATTAAATAGGCAATTCTGTGAGTCAACAAATTTGTCTTTCCACTTCCCGCACCGGCTGTAACTAAAACCGCTCCTTCAGTTTTTAAAAGAGCTTTTGTCTGTTCTTCATTTAAAGAATTTAAATCGTATTTTTGCATGAAATAATTATATCACAAAAAAATATTTAACTAAACATTTTTAGCTAAATATTTTAATAAGTATCTCAAAGACATTTGTCTTTATATCAATTACAAAACTTAATAAAATTATACAATTTTATTTTTTTGAACTTCTAATTTTTCTTTATAGAAACGATATTTATCTAAAAGATCCAAAAAGTACTTTTCCTTTGAATGTTCTTCCAAAGAATTATAATAATTGTAATCAATCAAATACGACATAGGATTTTGAATATCTTCCAAGCCTTGAAGATATTCAATTTTTTCAATGAAAGCAACATCTTCATCTTTTTCTATTTTTTTAAATTCAACTACAGCGTTATCAGTGTATGTATTTATACCTTTACTTCCTTTTAATCTTTCCTTAGCTTGAAGCGCCAAAGTTTTTAAACTTCTCATATTTTCCTCCTCATGTACTAAGGTTATTATAATATAAATCATTTGTTAAACGCCACATTTTACTTTGACTTATATTGTCAAAATTTGTAATTTTTTGACAAGCTAACATAAAAATTTGAAATTTGTTTGCAAACAAAATTTTAGTTTTAAATTTTAATATGTTCAGTAAAAAAACAAAACATTAACCATGTGATGATGCTTTGCTCGTTTTAGTCGCAAATCAAATTTGTTTCCAAAACCTCTTGCTTTGCAAGACAACTAAATTTGAATAAACAGTTTTATTTAAAAGAGCCTAAAAGCACTTTCAGACAAAACTTTAGATTAATAAAAAATCACACTATGTTGTTAAACAAAGTGTGAAAAATTGTTTGGAGCGGAAGACGAGATTCGAACTCGCGACATTTGCCTTGGCAAGGCAACGCT